>WHTN01000030.1:0-18150 GCA_009377715.1 Dehalococcoidia bacterium
CGTGGACGGATACGAGTCCAATATTCGTCTGAAAGCAGTTTTGTGCATCCTGGCTATGGATTATAGCCAAAGGCAGCTTCGGCACAAGCCCTGAGGACTCTCGCTTCCGCCTCCGAAGGCCATGTCATAGCCATGAGTGCTGGGTTGCGTTGCGCATCGAAGAAAAGCTTGCCGACGTGAAATCCGCTCATCGTACGACTCCCGCTAGGATTTGGCCGGAGCAGCCGGCTAACTCGCTGCTGACTCCTCGCGCTCGACCGAGAACCTCATCTCCGCCTCCGTCAACGGCCCTTCGATACAAAGGTAGCGCAACGGGCCAGGGCCGGTGTTGCGGCTGCCGTGTAGCTGTCCAGCGATCGCGATAGCGACGTCGCCTGGCCTCATCGGGATGCTGTGTTCGTTGTCTGGAAGGTATTCGCCCTCACCCTCCAGAACCACAAAAATGGTATCGGCGTCCTCGTGCGCGTGCGTGAACTTACCGGAGTTCGGCTCAACGCTGACGATGTTGATACGATGCTTGAAGTGCTTGGCTGGTGCGACGCGCTTGAAGCCGTAACCCGCGATCCCCTCGCCGCTGATCAGACCCGTATGCCAATCGTCGATAAGCGCCTGCAGCGACTGCACCCTAACGACGCCTGATATCTCCGCCGGCAGTGCCTGCTCGGCGGGGACCCGCCCTTGACGCGAACCGTCCCGTGGTATTGGCCCCTCGACCGTGAAGTAACGCATCGGTATGTCGCCGGTGTTCTTCACGCCATGGAGCTGTTCCGCCACGGAGACGGCGACATCCCCAGGCTTTACAGGCACGCTCTTGTCATCGCCTAGGAGAAATTCGCCCTGACCTTCGAAGAAAACGATAATGCTTTGCGCGTCGACATGGGCATGAGGGTAGTGATGGAAGCCCACGCCGAGCGACGCGACGTTGATCCTGTGGCACGCCAGTCCCATAGGGACCAGGCTTTTTATCTCGTAGCCCGGGATGGTGTCGTTTGGTACGGGCCCAAAGCCGCCCTTGGCGATCTCGTCCTTCAGCGTCATCACTCGCGTCATATTCGCTGTGTCGACCATGTTAGCCTCCTGTGTGCGTTATTGTTACCTCGCTATCCCGATCAAGTCAGCCTTCTGTCATACTGAGCGATCGGGAGCGAAGAATCCGCAGATCCAGAGTTCGGATCATATCACTTACTTCAGTTCAGCCCCAGCTTTCCGCGCCATCAGCTCTGACCAGCGCTTGTAGAAGTAACGCTAGGTCTACTCCGTCGTCCCCTCGGCGAGGCATGGGCTTAAAACGGCTTACCTTCCCTGGCCAGGGTGAGTGCCACGAACGACGAGCCCAGCCTCGAACTCGGCGTGCCGGAAGTGGTTCCACCCCATCGAAGCCAGATTGTCACGGGGAGTCTCGTAGGTCTCCGACTGCCATACGGTGTCGTCAACGTTGCGGGCGCCCCACGCGCATTCGGTGTGCCAGCCACTCGGGTTGAAGATATAGAAAGAGATGTTCTGGTCGTTTGGATGGCGACCAATCAGAGTCTGGAACTTATCGCCCCGCTGCTGGGCAACGTCGAAGGCCAGCCCCACGTCGTCGAGTTCGTTATACTGCACCATGAAGTGATTCATGCGTGTGGTCATCCCCGGGCGCATCTCGAACATGGCCAGGGAGTGGTGTCGCGGGTTGCAGTGCATGAAGGCACCAACGCCGCCGACGTCGGAAATGCGGAAGCCGAGGACGTCGCGGTAGAACTTCACGCCCTCTCGTATGCCCGGGTAGTGAATGACGCCGTGTCCCAGCCCCATGTTCTCGGCCTTGAAGCCAGAGCTTGCCCGCGTGGGATGGTAGGGGGTGCGCGCCCGGGCGGCGCCGTAGTAGACCTCTAGCGGGAAGCCGCTGGGGTCGCGGAACTTGATAAGCCCCAGCGCGTGCCGCGCCTCAATGTCTTCAGCCGTGCCAGGCGTGACCGTGATGCCCGCCTCCTCTACTTGCGAGGCGATGGCATCCAACTCGTCCTCGTTCTGCACTAGCAGACCGAAGTACGCAGCGTCGTCATGGTCGCTCGGCTGGAGGATGAACCGGTACTGCCTCTCATCCATGCGGAAGTAGACCTTGCCATCTTCGTCTTTGTCCGAGACCTCCATGCCGGTGACTTCCTTCAGGAAGTTCGTCCAGCCGTCGACATTGGCGGTGTCGATCCCTATGTAGCCCAGTTCGGAGACACTTACCTTCGCTCCCATATCGTTTACCCTCCTAATGAATGTGTCGCCCTTATTTAGGTCGCGATTAGTGGTTCGCTTTTTTCTTTAACCGCTTAAGCCTACTCGCTTGTCACTCAAAATGCTCACACGCTGACGAGCCAGAAACCAGGCCTCGTCGCTGTACATGTGCACGACCTATAGGATGCCAGCAGTCCGAGGCCGCTTCTTATAGGGTCAGATTCGCTTACGCAGTCGAGGCATTCCGTGCCCGAGCCTATCACCAGACTGCGGAAGTCTGGAGGCCTCTGCCATCCTGGCGCTCGGCCGGTCCAAGCGACCAAGCCGACTGTCGAGTTTAGAGATACGCTACCCGCGGCCCGTCCCTGGCGTAGTAACATCCTTTTCTAGGTGGGCAGCCCTTTGCTAAGCTCGAACCAGTTTCTACCGCTCATTAGCTCTGCCCAGCGGCGATAGAAGCCGCGCTGGTTGTGTTCGCTCACCCTCGGCCCAAGCCATCCGGGGAACTCTTCGCTGGATTTTTCGTGACCCAGGGACATTTGGTAGTTGAAGGTATACCCACGCGCTACGTGGCCGTGTGTAGAAGCCGTCACCTGGCTCCAATTCTCACCATCTGCTTCTTCGGTTATACCGCTCGGGCTGAATGACTGAAGGCACTGAACGCGCGTGGTGTCCTTAACTTCCGGAGGCGCGGCCTTATCGACAATGACCCAGGACCACACCTCCATCTTGTCAGGTCCGCGCGGGTGCCACACGCGTATGGTGCTCGTGCCCCAGAGCGTCGAAAAGTTCGGGAAGACGGTCCCCGCAGAAGCGGCTAATCGGGCTCGCGCCGGTCCCAAGCGGCTCTCCATTTCCGGCAGGATCTCTGCGAGGTAGCTACCTGGCGGGTCCTCGCGGCCTGGGTTCATCATCATACCGTGCCCATTACCAACGTTGGCCACGAAGTCCTTAGGATCGTTCTGACCGGGCTGAGCCTGCGGTCTGCCTCCCGGCGTTCTCGGCCTCACCTTAGTCGACGAAGCGTGTGTAATGGGAAAGTGGTAAGAATCTCCGACGAAGTTCTCAGAAGCTAGTTTCCAGTTGCCGGGGATGATCCACTTGTGCACGCCGCCGATAATCTCTGCACCACCGTCCCGACGGTCTACAAAGATATCGAGGTAATATGCCATGTCGCCCAAGTATTCGAGAAGTGGCGGGGCTTGTGGGTCGAAAGTCCCGAAGATCAGGCCTTTGTAGGAATCGACCTGGGCCACCGGGACAAGCCCCCACTGCTCCATGTCTAACTCTTCGTAGTAATACTCTTTGTAGCCGGGCACGCCCACGAGCTTGCCGTCGTTTCCGTACGTCCAGCCGTGATAAGTACAGGTGAATGCGGCTGCATTGCCTTGGTCGGCCCGGCAGACGCGCATGCCGCGGTGACGGCAGGTGTTGAGGAAAGCGCCTATCTTCCCACGAGAATCTCGCACTACTAGCACGGGGTCTTCGCCGATGTAGGCCGAGACAAAGTCACCTGGATTCGGTATTTGCGACTCGTGCGCCAGGTAACACCAGCAACGCGCGAAGATATTTTCTAACTCTTGCTCGTAAATCTCTCGGTCAATGAAGAGATTACGTCCGATTTTACCCTTGTCTACATCCAAAAGATCGGTGACGCTCATAAGGATACTCTCCTTTCCTGTGCTAGCTCGCAGGATTCCCGTCCGATGAAGGTGCGTGCCGAAAATGCATTTCCGATGAGGTCTTATTAAACCTTGCGCGGATCCTAGCCCGAACTTCGTTACCTGTGGCCCGTTAAGCATTTCTGGGGTACTTTAACCGCTCAGCCATGACTCAGCGTAACGGTGAGGCTCCGCAGTGTGATGCTTGTAACCCCTGAGTTTGGAGGATAGAGCGCTATCCCCGCTGTCGCTAACGATCGGCATAGCCACGGCGAGCTCGATATTGCGCCTCATCAGTTGCTGCATCGTGGCTTTGCGTCCCTCCGGATCGCCGACAGCCTCCCCTTGCTTGTCGATGAGCGCATCGAACTCCCTATCGCCTAGCTGCTTGAACAGTCCAGCTGCGCGGCCGCTTGAATGGAAGAAGGTGTATAGCTGCCCGTTCGTGGAAGGAGTGGGCGCGTTGTTGCAGATGCAAAGCTCGGTATCACCTTGGGCGAATATCTTGTCTGTGATCTCGACCTTATCGACGATTTTGATGTTGGTATTGACGCCTACCTCTTTAAGCTGGCTCACGAAATATTCGCCAGCCGCTATCGTGTCGCCAACCCCTGCAATGCCGTTCTCGAAGACCATTTTCCAACTCGGTCCGTCGACGCCGGCCGCCTGAAGCAGCTGCTTCGCTCCCTGAATATCGGCCGCCAAAAGCCGACTAATCTCGGCCTCAGGCAGGTGCCAGTCCCCGGATGGAACAAAGATACCCGCGGTCTTCCAGGCGCTGTCGAAGTATACATCGCGGATAATTACATCGCGGTCCAAAGCTTGCTGAGAGCCTGGCGAACCCTTACGTCCCTCGTTGGGCCGTTTACCGGTGACATCCAAAGCCTGACCCCGCCACCAACTCCCAGTAGCTTCGAGTCTACTACCTGCAGGTCCGGCACACTCTGGTTCAGGAGCTTGGTAATCTGGCCGTTTGTGTTCACCTGTAGGATTTGGCCGGTACGGAAGGCCGCCTGAGCGGTCTGGATGTCTGGTATAACTATCCGGTTGTATACGTCAGCGTAGGGCAATTCTATGCGGTAGTAATCGGGATTGCGCCTCATACGCAGGTTCTGTTCTTGGACCCACTCCTCCAAGATCCACGGCCCACTGCCGATCGTGGGACCTTGCTTTAGATCGCCGTTGAGGTCCGCTGCCTCTTTGGCTACAATTTTCGAGCGTTGATCGCCGACTGAGTACAAGAAGTCGGCATCCGGCCTCTTTGTGGTTATGCGGACGGTATAATCGTCCATCGCCTCCATCTTATCAAAAGCAGCGATAATTCCCGCATTCGCGCTTTCCTGCTGTTGGCGCTGAAAGCTGTAGATGACGTCCTGGCCACCAACGGGCCTGCCATTTACCGGCGCGATGTTTTGCCATTTGACGTCTCTTCGCAGTTTGAAAACCCAGGTCGCGGGATCTGGGTTCTCCCAGCTTTCCGCTACGTCTCCTGTGAACGCCAACTCTGCGGGATATTTGTTGAGGTCGAACATTACCAGCCGGCTGTAAGCTATACCGGCGCCGCTGCCATGCAGCACGCCGAAAGAGTTCTGGTGCACATCGAGGTGGGGTAGCTGCTCTGCGCCTTCGTTGACCAAGGCCAAGGTTCCACCGCGGATGGGCTGTTCCCTGCCTGCGTCACCCGTTTGAGATGGCCCTTGTGGCGATCCGGTCCCCTCCTCATCGCAGCCGATTATGGCTGCTGCTGCGATCCCTACCCCACCGACCACGGTTGCTTGTAGCACACGTCGGCGGCTCAATCTGCGTTGCCAATAGTTGCTCTGGTATTCCATCAGTTCTCTCCAGCCCTGGTCTCATCATCAAGCGACATCACGCGAGTTCTATTGATCCCTTCAGCCATCGATATCTTCCTTCCATCTTTACGATCCAATCTTTGCGACTTACACTACGGTATCCTCCGTTGTGCAAGTGTATCCTTGCTCTATTTAGCCATCGGTCCCCAGACCGTCGCAAGCATTAGAGCCTTATGAATCACATAAAGATCCAAAGGTTCGGGTAAGCTTGCCGCATAAGGGACTCTTATGCGGCAAGCGACCTGCTTGCCTCTCCCCTAGGTGTCAGCGCCGGACTGGATGAACTTAGCGATTTTGAATAGGTGCTCTGAGAGCGTCTCAGCACAGACGGTGTCCGACGCGCTGGGCAACGTTCACGACTTTTGCAAGCAAGGGGATGCAAAGAGAGCTGACGAACTCGCGGCTCCACTCCTGACAAAGTTCGCCGACACTGAAAGGCGCGCTTCTAGCACATCCCGCATTTCGCTGTCGCCGGTAATCGGCGAACTACAATCAATTTATCGGATTTTCAGAATATCGAGATACCGAAGTGTGCGGTGCTCGGTAAACAGTTCTCCGAATACTACATGCGAGACACTGTAAACGCTTTTATTGCTTTTCTGGGCCAAGACACGAAGGCAGAAGAGAAGATTTTGGCCGCGGCGGATGCTAAGGCTAAGTCAGGTATCTACTGCTTCGAGATCACACTGGAATCGGAATAGTTCACCGACTTCGACGTTAGCGTAGGCAAGATGACCATAACTGGCATCGCAGACCGATGCCCTCTAGGTCCAAAGAGACCGCAGTCCAGCAAGGTCGCGACGCCTAAGTCCTCGGAAGAGCCCGAACAGTTGCCGGGGCCAAAAAGCCCGCATTTCGCAAGACAGGCGATATCCGAGTAACTCCAAGGAGGCACATGACAGAAACTTGGGTAGGAATTGACGTAGCAAAAGCGGAGTTGGTAGTGGCCATCGCACCGCAAGGCGAGGTCTTTACCGTAACTAACACCCCAGATGCCGTAACTGCCCTGGCCGAGCGATTGGGCCAGATGCAGCCCGAACGCGTTGTCTTGGAGGCCACTGGTGGTTACGAAAACTTTGGTGGCCACAGTCTTGGCCAGCACTCACCTTCCAGTGGCGGTGGTAAATCCTCGCCAGGTGCGAGACTTTGCCCGCAGCACCGGCCAACTGGCCAAAACCGATTCCCTTGACGCCACCATCCTCGCCGCCTTCGCCCAGGCGATCCGAGTGGAAGTACGTCCGCTCCCAAACGAAGATGCTCGTGCCTTGCAAGCAGTGGTCACCCGACGCAGACAGGTGGTCGAAATGCTGACGGCCGAACGCAACCGCCTGCGCCTCGCAAACCAGGCTGTTGCCCCCAGCATCCGTGAAATAATCGCTGCCCTGGAGCGGCAATTGCATGACCTCGACGGCGACCTCAAAAAACCGGTTGCATGCCAGTCCCATCTGGCGCAGGGCCCATAACTTGCTTAAAACTATCCCCCCGGCGTAGGTGATGTAGCAGCCTCCACCGCCTTGGCACTGCTGCCAGAACTCGGTCAACTCAACCGTAAAGCCATCGCTAAACTGGTAGGCGTCGCACCGCTGAACCGCGACAGCGGACAGTTCCGTGGTAGACGCACCGTCTGGGGCGGCCGAGCTCCCATTCGCGCTGTTCTCTATATGGGAGCGCTCGTCGCCTGTCAACATAATCCTCTCATCCGCGCCTTCTACCAACGTCTGCTCCTCGCAGGTAAGCCCAAGAAAGTCGCCCTCACTGCCTGTATGCACAAGCTGCTCCTCATCCTTAATGCTATCCTTCGCCATCGCAAACCTTGGACATCGCAGTTCCATTATGCTTGACAATCAAGACAGTGCTGGACTCCCTTATAACGTCTGAAACTTCGCTTCGCTTAGAATGACACCTGACAGGATGACAAATCGATGGCATTAACGTCAAGAAGCGACCTCTTCGAGGTCGAAGCGAAACTCTTCGATGACCGGGTTGGCGAGAAGGCGGTCGCACATTTCGCGAACCTGGGCTTCGGCGGCAGAGCGGTCGTCGCTGGCGAGGCGTATCTCGATGTACTTGCCAGCACGCACGTCAGCGACCTGCCCAAAGCCGAGGGAGTGCAGGCCTCCTTTAATCGTAAGGCCCTGTGGGTCGTTGACGGTCGGCTTGAGGCGGACGTAGACGCGGGCGAGATAATTGGTCATTGGAGACCGAGCCGTTTTTTAACTTCTGCCGCTAGGATTTGTTGGAGAATGGGAATGGAGAATAGCCATGCTCCTTGAGAGGTATCTTTTACCTTACGCCACAAGGATACTTGCTCGTTTACGGAAAGCTCACGTTGTTGAGCATTGCGTATCTCGTCTTTGAGCTTAAGCTTTTGCGAACGATCTAATTGATCATCCTGATCAATGGCTTCCAATATCTTTTCGAGCATCGCCATTTCTGGCGTCCAAGGGAAGGGAGCGCCACATTCTCGACAGAACGCAGGTACTTTCTCAGCATGTCCAAAAGATCCCGGATTCAATTCCATGATGTAATTACCACAGTCAGAACAAGACCTTAAGATTTTAGTCCCGCACTGCTCACAATATTTATTATCCCAGGTGTCATCGTCTTGAAAGCCAGCGAGATGACCACTTCGGCACACAGCTATAAAATTGGCCATGACGTCTATTAATTAGTATCGGTATATTTTAGATTCTCGCCGGTTAGCTTTTCGTAGGCCTCGCGGTACTTCTCCGTCGTCTTAGCGACGACGTCAGGGGGAAGTTCGGGCGCGGGCGGCTCGCGGTCCCAGCCGGACGCGCTCAGCCAGTCACGGACGTACTGCTTATCGAAGCTGGGCTGCGAGCGGCCGGTACGGTATTCAGCGGCAGGCCAGAAGCGACTGGAATCCGGCGTCAGCATCTCGTCGATGACGATAAGCTCGTCGTCGAGCCAGCCGAACTCGAACTTCGTATCGGCGATGATGATCCCGCGCTCGCGAGCGAGGTCGCTGGCGTAGCGGTAGAGGGCCATTGTGCGGACACGTAGGATGCCCGCGGTCTTCGGGCCGACGATCTCGACAAGCTCTTCGAAGCTGATATTGCGGTCGTGGCCGGTCTCCTCCTTCGTGGACGGCGTAAAGATCGGCTCCGGTAGCTCATGGCTCTCCTCTAGCCCCTCCGGGAGACGGATGCCGCAGACCTTGCCACTCTGCTGGTACTCGGCCCAGGCGGAGCCAGAGATATAGCCGCGGGCGATGCATTCGATGTCGACGCGTTCCGCCTTGCGTATTGTCATCGCCCGGCCGATTAGCTCCGGTGGCACCGCGAACGGGAGGTCGTCGTTGCCTTCGGCGCTGGTGATGAGGCGGATGAAGTGGTTCGGCACGACATCGTCGGTGCGGTCGAACCAGAACTTCGACATGTGAGCGAGGACGCGGCCTTTGTCGGGGATGGCGGTAGGCAGGACGACGTCGAAGGCCGAGATGCGATCGGTTGCGACCATCAGCAGGCGGCCGTCGCCTATATCGTAGGTGTCGCGGACTTTGCCACGGTGGAAGAGCGAGGCGCCAGGGAGATTCGTTTCGTGTATTATCGTCATCGTTTTGTAGCGATGTAGTAGCTGTTGAAGTCGTCGCCCTCGACCTGCTGAACGTCGACCTTCGTGAAACCCGCGTCCGCCAGATATTGCCGCGCTTTCTGTTCGCCCCACATTGTACCGAGGCCTTCGCCGCCGTAAGCAAGGGAGACGGTCATGCAGTGCATGACCGATACGGTGTAAAGCATTGGGGCAAGGGGATGTTCCAGGTTCTCATGAAGATTACTGGAAGCGGCGATGTCCACCATCAAGAAGACGCCATCTGGCTTTAGGGCGCCGGCGATGTTCTTGAGCACCTGAGCGGGCTTCGCCTGGTCATGGATCGCATCGAAGGCGGTGATGAAATCGTATTTATCGCGTTCGTCCAGCCCAGCAGCGTCCCTCACTTCGAAATGGGCGTTGCTTAATCCCAGCCTTGCCGCTTCCGCACGGGCCGCCGCGATGCCTTCGTCCGAAAAATCGTAGCCAGTGAATTTGCTGTTCGGAAACGCCTTCGCCATTAAATTGATCGCATGGCCCGATCCGCAGCCGACATCAGCTGCTTCGATCCCCGCCTGCAAACGCTCGATCAAGCCGGGGACGATAGGCAGGATGCCCTCGATAAGAGCAGCGTCGTGCACGGTGGCGCTGTCTTCCGCCATCACCTGCTGGAAGCGAGTATACGCAGAGTAGGGGACGCCGCCACCATTGCGGAAAGAGTCTATCACCTTCTGCTCGACCTCGGCGGCCATAGGTATGTACTGACAGAAAGCAGCGACATTGCCCGCGCCAGCAGACCGAGTAAGCGATTGAGCATGCTCAGGCGGCAGAGCGTACGTGCCCGCTGAAGGATCGTATTCGACGATACCGCCGGTGACCATGGCGGCGAGCCATTCACGCACGTAACGTTCGTTTAGGCTCGAGGCTCGGGCTATCTGTTCGCTAGTTGAGGGCGAAAGCCCGCTCATAACGTCGAAAAGCCCGACCTGGTGGCCGATGCTGCTCAGTACGCCCAACATGCCGTAGTTCATCACATCGAGCATTTTACCGGCGAAAGATTCGGCCTTAGCTTCGTCGAAAGCGTTCGTTGTCATAGTCTTCTCCTAGCGATTCCCAACGCGCTATTTGATGCCCACTACCATCGATTCCGGGCCGGCCAGGTGTTCGACATACGTTTCGCTGAAACCAACGTCCCGCATCCAGGAGCTGCAATCAGCGCCGGTGTAATCGAAGCCGCCCTGCATCTCGATCAGCATGTTGAGGCTCATCAAGAGCCCGTGAGCATTCTGCCTTCGCTCGTCATCGATGATTGTTTCGTAGACGATGAGGGCACCGCCCTTTGAGAGCGACTGGTAAGCCTTAGTGAGCAGCGTCTTCTTCTCATCCAGATTCCAGTCGTGGAGGATATGGCCCATGATCAGAACGTCTGCCCGTGGTAATGGATCGGCAAAGAAATCGCCTGAGTAGAACTTTAGACGATCGCTGAGGCCAAACGATGCTACGTACTCTTCGAAGATCGGCTGCACGACCGGCAGGTCGAAACCGCCCCCGGCGAGATGCTGATGGGCCAGCGCGACCTGCACGGGCAAGCCACCCTCGGCGCAACCGATGTCGATGAAGGTCTGGTAGTTTTGCCAGGGGAACTTGTGGGCGATAGCCATTGCGGAGCCCATGCTTACGCCGGTCATGGCGTGCATGAACTGCTTTAGGCGCGCTTGATCCGTGTAAAGCGCTTCGAAGAGGTCCTCGCCGCTTTTGATCTCGTTCTGTGGTTTTCCGGTACGCAGGGCTTCCGTTAGCAACCCCCAGAAGGGGTAGAGACGGGCATTCGCCATCTCTAATATGCCGCCGATGTATGATGGCTTGGCCCGGTCGAGGAATAAATCAGTCTCGGGCGTGTTAGAGTAGCGACCGTCCTGGCGTTCGAGCATGCCAAGCGCGACAGCGCATCGAAAAAGTCTCGAGAGCTGCGCTGGTGCAAATTTAAGCGCTGGGTAAGGGCTTCGACGTCGAGCGGGCTTTTGGCGAGTTCAGTGAACACGCCGAGTTCGACGGCGGAGAGGAGCGTTTTCGACGCCCAGAAACCCATGCCGAGGGTCATGATCTTTTCAGGGGTTATCTGTTCTGACAATGGTAATAGCCTCCAGGATAATAATTTTCGATTGCATCGCTCATGGTTCGACAAGCTTACCACGAGCGGGTTTAATTCTTTCTCTTCGTAACCTTGCAGGGCTGAAGCCCTGCAGCTACGTACTTAGGCCAAGCCTACTCGCTTAAACGTTTCGTCCACGTACTTCGTGTAGTAGCCATAGTCGAAGAGGCAGGCGAGTTCGTCGCGCGAGAGGTGCAACATCACTTCGGCGTCTTCGCAAAGCAGGTCGAGGAACGGCTGACGCTCCCTCCAGGCGCGCATGGCGTTGCGCTGAACAAGCTCGTACGCCTCGTGGCGGGCGAGGCCCTTGTCCATCAGCGCGATGAGCACGCGCTGCGAGAAGACCAGCCCCTGCGTTAGCTCAATGTTCTGTCGCATGTTCTCCGGATAGACCTGAAGGCCGCGCATGATGTTCGTGAGCTGGTCGAGCATGTAGTCCACCAAAATGCAGGCGTCTGGGATGATGATCCGCTCCGGCGCCGAGTTCGTGAGGTCGCGCTCATGCCAGAGCGCCACGTCTTCGAGCGCGGTGACGGCGTAGCCACGCACCACGCGGGCGAGGCCGGCGACGCGCTCGGCCTTCTCCGGGTTGCGCTTGTGCGGCATGGCGCTGGAGCCAGTCTGCCCGGCGGCGAACGGCTCTTCGACTTCGAGGACCTCCGTGCGCTGGAGATGGCGTACCTCCGTCGCGAACTTCTCTAACGACGCGGCGATGATGGCCAGCGTGGTCACGAACTGGGCGTGACGGTCGCGTTGCACGATCTGTGTGCTTACGGGCGCGACGCCGAGGCCGAGGCGGCGACATGTGGCCTCTTCGATCGAAAGTGGGACGGTTGCATGCGTGCCGACGGCGCCGCTGATCTTGCCGACGGCGATCATCTCGCGCGCCTGGTCGAGGCGGAGGCGATTGCGGCGCATCTCGTCAAGCCAGAGCGCCAGCTTCAGCCCAAAGGTGGTAGGCTCGGCGTGGATGCCGTGAGTGCGGCCCATCATCAGCGTGTCCTTGTGCTCAACAGCCAGTGCGGCGAGCACCTCGATCAGGGCGTCGATGTCGGTGGCCAGAAGTTCGGACGTCTCAACGAGCTTCAGCGCGAGCGCCGTATCCTCGGCGTCGTACGACGTGAGGCCGAGGTGCACGTAACGCGAGTAGTCGCCGATGCTATCGGCGACGGAACGCAGGAAGGCGTTGAAGTCGTGGTGCATCTCGCGCTCGTAGGCGGCGGCGCGTTCGGCGTCGAAGGTCGCTGCGCGAAGCTTCGCCATCGCCTCTTGCGGGATAGCGCCCTGCTCGGCCCAGGCCTCGCAAACGGCCAGCTCGACGCGTAGCCACGTCTCCAGCTTGTGCTCTTCGGACCAGATACGGCCCATTCGGGGTCGGGTATAGCGACCGATCAAGATGTACGCTCCATTTCCAGCGTTATTTTAGCCGCGATCGAGCCGTTTAGCCATAGAGGACAGCATTTTCGGACGACTAGCTTTCAGCGAGCGACTTGCGGTAGGTCTCGTAGGCTTGCCGGATATCGTCATACTTTAGGGCGAGGATGGCGGCAGCGAGCAACGCCGCGTTGCGGGCGTTGCCGATGCCAACCGTCGCTACAGGGATGCCCGGCGGCATCTGAACGATCGCGTAGAGGGAGTCGAGGCCGCGTAGTTCGCCGGCGGGCAGCGGCAGGCCGATGACAGGCAGCGTCGTCCAGGAGGCGACGACGCCGGGCAGATGGGCCGCCAATCCGGCGGCGGCGATAAAGACCTCCACGCCGCGGTCGCGGGCGCTGGTCACAAAGTCGCGGACGCGCTCCGGATTGCGGTGGGCCGACATCACATGCGCTTCGTGCGAGACGCCGAGCTGCGTCAGCATGTCGACGCAGGGCTTGATGGCCTCTTCGTCGGAGCGGGAGCCTATAAGGATGGCTACAAGCGGCATGCGATCAGTCCAGCTTCACCGCCGTACCGGACGCCGACACCATAAGCATATCGTCGCTGACGGCTTCGAAGTCGATGTCCACGCCGACGATGGCGTCCGCGCCGAGACGTTCGGCCTCTTCCTCCATCTCTTTAAGGGCGATCGTCCTTCGCGCACTTTTTCTTCGTAGGCCCCGGAGCGGCCACCCAATACGCCGCGCATGCCGGCCATGATGTCCCGCTTCCAGCTGGTGGCGACGACCGCCTCACCGAGGACGATACCCAAATACGCGCGGGTGTTGCGTCCCGCCACATCGGGCGTTGTGGTCACTATCATTCGAAGCCTCCTGCGATGTCACGCCGGTAGTGCATGCCATCGAAGCTGATTCGGGCGACGTTATCGTACACCTTACGCCGCGCCTCGGCCAGCGTCGGCGCGGTGGCGGCGACCGTCAGTACGCGGCCGCCGGCCGTCAGCACGGTGCGACCGTCGTCGGCGAGGCGGGTGCCGGCGTGGAACACCATGACGCCGGGATCGACGGTATCGAGGCCCCGGATCGGGAAGCCAGTCGAGTACTCGCCGGGGTAGCCCCCTGACGCGAGCACAACGCCTATGCAGGCGTCATCGCTCCATTCAGGCTCGACCTCATGCAGCTGGTTTTGAGCGACGGCCAGCACGATGTCGAGCAGGTCGGACTTCAGTCGGGGCAAGATTGCCTGCGTCTCGGGATCGCCGAAGCGGCTGTTGAACTCGATCACCTTTGGGCCGTTTTCGTTCACCATAAGGCCCGGGTATAGGACACCGCGGTACGGACGGCCGTCGGCTGCCATCGCTTTGACGGCGGCCTCAGTGACTTCAGTGCGAATCGTCGTGGCGATGGCATCATCGAGCCAAGGCGGCGGGCTATAGACGCCCATGCCGCCCGTATTAGGGCCGAGGTTACCGTCCAACGCGCGCTTGTAGTCGCAGGCGAAGGGCATGTGGCGAACGGTCACGCCGTCCGTGAACGCGTGGGCGCTGACCTCCAGGCCGGCGAGCCGCTCCTGGATAACGACACGCTTGCCCGCATCGCCGAATGCGCCCTGCGCCATCATCGCGTCGATGGCTCGCATCGCCTCGACGGCGCTATCCGGCACGATGGCGCCTTTGCCGGCGGCGAGGCCATCGGCCTTGATCACCGGCGGCGAGGCGCTGGCGAGGGCGTACTCCTTCGCCTCGTTCATCGAGTCGAAGACGCGGCCAGTCGGGTGGGGGATGCCGTGGCGCTCGACGAGATCGTGCGAGAACGCCTTGCTCGATTCTATAGCGGCGGCGGACTGCGTAGGGCCGAAGACAGCGAAGCTCTCGGCGGTAAGGCGGTCGACGAGGCCGAGGGCGAGCGGCTCCTCCGGCCCGATGATCACGAGGTCGGCGCGCAGGTCGCGGGCGGCGCTCACGACAGCATCGAGGTCGTTGGCGGCTATCGGCAGGTTCTCGGCGATGGCAGCTGTGCCGGCGTTGCCCGGCGCGACGATAAGCTCGTCGAGGCGCGGGCTCTGCCGGAGCTTCCAGGCGATGGCGTGCTCGCGCGCGCCGCTGCCGATAAGGAGGATGTTCATGCTAGAAGATCGACATCGATTCTAAGGGAACGGCCACTCTCATACAGGCCTTTATCGAGTGTTACAACCCGACAATGATATTGCTCGGCCACCGCTAAGTATTGTACGTCGTAAGCTTTGCCGTGGCCCAACCGGTTCGCAAGTTCTAAAGCGCGAATGTATATGGCTGGCGTATGCACGTTCAACAACGGCAGTTCGAACAGCCGGTTAAGGGATGAAAGCGCTTCATCATGTAGGATCTGGCCTGTGTGCACATGGCGACGTAAAACAGAAGTTGTCTCGGCGAAGAGAAGCGGCGGAGCTATGAAACGGTCGCTACGTTGTAGTGCTTGTCTCCAAAAGCCAGTGACATTGTCAGTGGTAGGCAAAGGCAAAAGCCAGGAAATCAAAGCGCTGGTATCGATGCAATAGTTCACGCTAGTGCTCTTCGCGATCCTTGCGCAACATTTCGACGATATCGGTATCGATGTTACCGCCCAGTCTTTTGCGTATGACCTCACGGTTAGCGTCAATTCTTTTGACTAAGTCGTCCCACTCTTTTGTGCCAAATTTGGCCTGTTTAATACCCGTGCCTGCCATCTGTGTCGTCTCCATAGTTGCCGGCTCAGCGATGCGCTTGCCTCTTGCCTTGGGCGCCGGATAGACGCTACCTAGCGACGCTTCTTCCATGAACCACTGCCCGCCGAGGCGCCGACCGGTCAGCCGGCCCTCCCGCAGGTAGCGGCGCACCTGCTCCTGGGAGCGGCCAAGCCGCCGCGCCGCTTCCGCCACGGTGAGCAGTCCTTCAGGCGTAATGTTGTTGTCCACGACAACATATTACCAGCTGGCGATAGGCGCTTGTCAAGGTCGGACGATGGCATACTTCCAAGCGCTAGAGCTGACCAGGAGGATGTTCATGGTGAGTCCTACGATACCACGCGGTTGACAACGGGGATCTCGTTGACTATACGGGCGAGGTGGGGTCTCCCGGATGGTCTACGGAGCCAGCGCGTCAAGCTTCGCCTTGGCTTGCGGATAGTACTCCTGAAAGAAAGCCCGACAAACCTTCGAGGACGCCTTCGATCTGCTCATCAACGGACAGAGCATCCGGTTCAGGAGGTATGTCCAGCCCCGCCTGATGAGCTTGGGTCCAACTCTTACGGTCGGGGTTGGCCTGGGTCTCCAAGCATGCCCTGGTGAAATCAGGCCGAAGGATTCCGAGCCCTAGACCCATAGCGGTGTCCATCGACCACCGCATTCGGGCGTCAGCGAGGGAAACTTGCGAATCCGCCAATCTTTCAAGCTCCTTCAGATTGCCATCTGCGATGGCGGCTGCAAACACATCAGTTCCGTAGAGTTCAGAGTACTCTGTCCTCATCCTGATGTATCCCAGGCTTGTGTCTGCGATGAGTCCACTGCTATCGATTCGATCCAACTCGGCATTCACTTTCTCCCAAAACGTGTCGGTCTTGCCTGGATCCCATACCATTGGTAAAAACTCGTCTGGGTCGCGAGACACGACCATACCTAGGATTGCGGCCTGCGAGAAACACCAAGATCCAGTCGTAGCCACTTGAGATAATTTCACGTTTCTTTGGCGAAGAAGCTGAGATCGTAGTTGGTCGATGGCGTTAACGAAGAACTCCATTAGAGATGGTCCAGTCGCCTTGTGTCGCTCCAAGCTCACAAGCTCCAACGCCGCTCGCCCGGCCTTGGCGGCAGTTAGAGCGTTCTCTGCGAATTTATTGCCATTGTTTATTACCCTCGTTTGAGCTGCCTTCTGAGCGAACCCAGTTTCCGCCCGAGCCCGCTGTCCGGGCCCGCCCGAAGAATCACCGTAATGGAGCTTGCCCCAGTAGAACGCCAGGTCACCCGTAGAGAAAAAGGTATCTAGTGACTGTTTGGCACTTACGATCAGGGGGTCCAGAGATCTAGGCTTCCCTGCACGGTCATAGATAGCCTTGGCGGCTTTAAACCGCTCCTGGTAGACATCGAACGATGAAAATGGTTCCGCGACCGTCATCCATCCCACAATAGGATCGAGCGCGACTGCTCTAGCCGTCGTCTCAAGAACGTCACACGTTTCTCTGATTACATCAGCAGCTCCAGAAACCCCGGCTCGCCATTCTTCGTCGCTGACTTTCTTCCTGAACAGGCCCAGGACAACGCCCTCCTTTCGGCATCGGAGCTGGCCTTATCCAAGCTTTCCCGTAGACCACCCCGCTTAATCATTCCCACTCTATTGTCCCCGGCGGCTTACTAGTGATGTCGTAGACGACGCGGTTGACGCCGGGGACTTCGTTGACGATGCGGTTCGAGATGCGGGCGAGGACTTCGTATGGGAGGTGGGCCCAGTCGGCGGTCATGGCGTCTTCGGCGACGACGGCGCGTATGGCCACCACGTGGCCGTAGGTCCGGAAGTCGCCCATGACGCCGACACTGCGGGAGTCGGTGAGGACGGCGAAGGACTGCCATAGCTGGCCGTAGAGGCTGGCGGTCTTGATCTCGTTCATAACCACCCAGTCGGCAGCGCGCAGCATTTCGAGCTTCTCGCGCGTCACCTCGCCGATGATGCGGATGGAGAGGCCCGGCCCCGGGAAGGGATGGCGGTAGACCATCTCCTCCGGCAGGCCGAGTTCGAGGCCCACACGGCGGACTTCGTCCTTGAAAAGGTTGCGCAGCGGCTCGATGAGCGCGAAGGACATCTCCTTGGGCAGGCCGCCGACGTTATGGTGCGTCTTGATCTTCACCGCGGCGTTGTGGCCCACCGCCGATTCGATAACGTCTGGGTAAGTGGTGCCCTGGGCGATGAAGTCGACGCGGCCGATCTTGTCGGCCTCTTGCTCGAAGACGCGGATGAACTCCTCGCCGACGTTCTTTCGCTTCTGCTCGGGGTCGACGACGCCGCTCAGGCGGTCGAGGAAGCGGTCGATGGCGTCGACGTGCACCAAGTTCATCCGCATATGGCGGCCGAAAGTATCGATGACGCGCTCAGGCTCCTCGCGGCGCATCAGGCCGTTGTCGACGAAGACGCAGACGAGCTGGTCGCCGATGGCGCGGTGGACGAGTGCGGCCGTCACAGCGGAATCGACGCCACCGGAGAGCGCGCAGATGACGCGACCATCGCCGACCTGGCGGCGGATCGTCTCGACGCTCTCGGCGATGAAGTTGCCGGGTGTCCAGTCGCCCTTGCAGCCGCAGATCTCGAAGAGAAAGTTGCGGAGGATCTCCTTGCCCTGCGGCG
>WHTN01000030.1:18160-25111 GCA_009377715.1 Dehalococcoidia bacterium
CGGCGTGTGCACGACCTCCGGGTGAAACTGGAGGCCAATGCGGCCGCGGTCGTCGCTCATAGCCGCGACGGGCGAGTTGTCGGAGAAGGCGAGCGAGCGGAAGCCGCTCGGAAGTTCCACGACGCGGTCGCCGTGGCTCATCCACACCGGCAGATCGGCCGGCAGCCCGGCGAAGAGGGGGCTGCCATCGGCGCCCTGATGGATGACGGCGTGGCCGTACTCACGCTCGTGGCTCGGCGCAACGCGGCCGCCAAGCTCATCGGCGAGGATCTGCATGCCATAGCAGATACCGAGCACCGGACGGCCGCTCTCGAAAATTTGCGAGGGCGCCCGCGGAGCGCCCTCGTCGTATACGCTGGCGGGGCCGCCGGAGAGAATAAAGCCTTTCGGCTTTAGGCTCGCGATTTCCTCCCAGGGAGCGTTGTGGGGCAGCAGTTCACAGTAGACATTGCACTCGCGCACACGGCGGGCGATGAGCATGCTGTACTGCGACCCAAAATCGAGCACGACTACCACTTCGGGCTTCGAAGGTGCGGCAGGTACGTGAGTCGATGATTCTTCTTCGCCGGCCCGCTCGCGGGCTACTTCGAGGTATGCGGCGACCTCTATGTCGTCGCTGGTGGGAATTCGATGAGTATCGGCGGGGTCTATTTGTGGGTTCATGTTGGAAGATTACCAGTCGCCAAAAAGGCAGTCAATGTCTACGATCTATGGTCTAATATCTCTGTCTATGATCTCTGGTATACTTATCCATGAGTCGTGGCCAGAATAATTTTGGCTCAATCCCAAGAATGCATCGCCGAGGCCGTCAACGTCCTGCGGGGCGGCGGCCTCGTTTGCTTGCCCACCGATACCGTATACGGACTCGCAGCTGCCGCTGAGAACAACGCCGCCGTCCAGAGGCTTTTCGCAGCGAAGGACCGCGCTTCAGACAACCCTTTGCCTATCTTCATTAGCAGCATTAATGCTCTACCGTCCGTTTGCGACGACGTGCCAGTGGACGTTATGCAACTCGCGAATGCCTTTTGGCCAGGAGCGCTGACTATAGTCATACCGAAGGCGAATGCATTCCACAGCCTGGCGCTGGTCGGCGGTGATACGGTCGCCGTACGAGTGCCTGGGCACGAGCTTGTGCTGGCGATCGTAAAGGAGTTCGGCCGACCCGTGACGGGAACGAGCGCCAATATCTCTGGCTTGCCTAGCCCGTCGACGGCCTACGATGCGGACGCCCAGATCGGCGACAGGGTCGATCTGCTGATCGACGGCGGCCGTGCAGGCGGTGCGGAATCAACGATCGTAGATTTGACGGGCGAGCGGCCGGCTATCCTTCGACAAGGCGCTGTATCCGCACAGGAGATCGAGCGCGTGCTTGGGGCAAAGGTGTCAAAGTGAAGATCGCCTTGGCCAGTGACCACGCCGGTTACCAGCTTAAAGAAATGGCTAAAGGCTGGCTCAACGAGATGGGACACGATTGCGTTGACTTCGGCTGCTCGGATGAGACGATGGTCGACTACCCCGATTTCATAATCCCGGCGACGGAAGCGGTCGCCAGGGGCGAGGCTGAGCGGGCGATCGTATTCGGCGGATCGGGCAACGGTGAGGCAATCGCGGCGAATAAGGTGCCCGGGATCCGGGCGGTGCTCTGCCACGATGTCACAACTGCTCGTTTGGGTCGGGCGCACAACGATGCGAACGTGTTGTCGTTAGGCGCACGGATCACCGGAACGGAAGTGGCGAAAGAGATCGTCACGGCATGGCTCAACACGGAGTTCGATGGCGGACGGCACAAGCAACGCCTGGCTAAAATACGCGCTTACGAAGACCAGATGAGCGGCAGTAAGCTAACCCAATAGGACGACCCATGAGAAAGAGAACCGTAAAGGATATAGACGTTCGCGACAAGTGCGTCCTGTTACGCGTCGATTTCAACGTGCCGCTTAAAGATGGCGAAGTTACTGACGATGCGCGCATCCGCGGCGCGCTGCCGACGATACATTACCTCATCGAACACGGAGCGAAGGTCATCGCCTGCTCGCATCTCGGCCGGCCGAAGGGCATAGACGAATCGCTACGGCTGCGCTCGGTCGCCGAGCGGCTATCGGAGCTTATCAGCAAGCCGATAAAGACGGCTGACGATTGCATCGGGCCTGAGGTCGAAGCTGCTGCTGCATCGCTTAAGCCGGGCGAAGTGCTGCTGTTGGAGAACCTACGCTTTCACTCCGAAGAAGAGGCAAACGATCCTGCATTCGCGCAGGCTCTCGCTTCACTAGCAAACGTCTACGTCAACGATGCGTTCGGCGCGGCGCACCGCGCCCACGCCTCGACGGCTGGCGTTGCCGATTACCTGCCGGCGGTGGCCGGCCTGCTTATGGAGAAGGAGCTTAACTTCCTCGGCGGGGCGCTCGCCGAACCGGAGAGGCCATTCGCTGCCGTGATTGGCGGAGCGAAGATCAGCGATAAGATCGATTTCTTGAGCAACATACTTACGAAAGTTGACAAGTTAATGATCGGTGGTGGCATGGCGAACACCTTCTTGAAAGCAGAAGGCCAAGAGATCGGCCATTCTCTGGTGGAGGATGAGCAACTCGATACCGCGCGAAGCATCATAAGCCAGGCGCGCGAGCGAGGTGTCCAACTTTTGTTACCAGCGGACGTCATTGCCGCAGAGAAGGCAGCGGCCGATGCTCGTTTTATAACTACTGCGGTAAACGCCGTGCCAGAACACTCTGCCATAGTGGACATCGGCCCGATGACGATGTCCGTCTTCGCGCGTAGCGTGGACAGCTGCCGGACGGTCCTATGGAACGGGCCGATGGGCATATTCGAAATGCCACCGTTCGCCATCGGCTCGTACGCGGTGGCACGTTCGATAGCGTCGTTGGACAACGCGACAACTATACTCGGCGGTGGCGAGACGGGGGCGGTAGCGGCGGCATTGGGCCTCGAAGGCCACTACAGCCACGTATCGACCGGTGGCGGCGCGAGTCTGGAGTTCCTCGAAGGCAAGGAGCTGCCCGGGGTGGCGGCGCTGATGGATGTACCAGGGTAGGGTGATTGCAAAGCGATTTATTACAGCAGATTCGGCAAGCGACGATCAGACAAGACTATGTCCTTACCTTCCATGCGATTGAGAGGGCAGAGGAACGAGGGATCACCTTCGCCGAAATTAGCGAAGCCTTTCTTGCTGACGATGCCGAAATCATAGAAGATTATCCTGAAGATATCCGAGGGCCAAGCTGTTTAATGTTAGGATGGACAACGGAAGGAAAACCAGTTCATCGGCAGCTTTCATGTATCCGTCATAAACATAATAACTGTGTATGAATCAGGCCAAAAAAGGGATAAACCCCCAGAACCGCAGACAATGATCTGCCGTAGCAGCGTAAGCAGCAATAAGTACGAACTACGTACCATCTCTTATCCCTTTAAGTTTGATGATCGAGTGGTGATCTTTGAAAGCGTCCCATCTTCAGTATGTCGTCACCGCGGGAGACGCTTTTGCGATCTGAAACCGTCCAGCTAATGGATAAGCCGGGGCGAGGGAAACGGCCACCAACCCGACTAGTAGAGATCCCAGTTTATGACTTCGAGAAGATCGAACTAGAGCGAACAGCCAGTTCTTGAGAAGGAAGTAGCGATGGATTTTGACCTCATCAAGCAAGTCGCCGTACCGGGCGATAGCAAGATCGTGCTGCTGGTAATGGACGGTCTGGGCGGCCTGCCGCATCCTGAGACCGGCCTGACCGAACTCGAAGCCGCTCGCACCCCAAACCTCGATCAAATCGCGCGCGAGGGAATGTGCGGCCTGTCGGTGCCGGTGGCATTAGGCATTACGCCTGGCAGCGGCCCCGGCCATTTGGCTCTCTTCGGCTACGACCCGATCAAATACGACATCGGCCGGGGAGTGCTCGAAGCGCTGGGCATCGACTTCGATCTCCAGGCCAGCGATGTGGCCGCGCGGGGCAACTTCTGCACAGTCGATAGCAACAACGTCATAACCGACCGGCGCGCCGGGCGCATGGCGACGGAGTTAAACGAAAAGCTTTGCGAAAAGCTGCGCACTATCTTAATACCAGGCGTCGATGTCTTTGTGGAGTCGGTGCGAGACTACCGCTTTGTGCTCGTCCTGCGAGGCGAAGGCCTGTCGGGCCGGTTGAGCGGCACGGACCCCCAGCGTGAGGGCATGGCGCCGTTGCCAGTGACAGCGCTCGCGCCCCAAGCCGAACGCGCTGTCAGCCTTATCAACGATTTCATCGAACAGGCAAGGTCGCTTTTGCGCGAGGGGCAGCCCGCCAACATGGTCCTGCTGCGTGGCTTTGCCCAACTGCCCGACATACCGCCGATGGCAGACGTCTTCAAGATGAAGCCCGGCGCAGTGGCATACTACCCGATGTACCGCGGCCTCGCGAAGCTCGTCGGCATGACAGCGCTGCCGGCAAACGCGAAGCTTGAGGAGTCGTTCAGCGTCGTCGCCGAGAACTACGAACGCTTCGACTTTTTCTTTGTCCACTACAAGCCGGCCGACTCCGCCGGCGAAGATGGCGATTTCGACCGCAAAGTCGCGGCGTTAGAGGCTGCCGACGCCGCAATTCCAGAGCTGATGGCGCTGAATCCGGACGTAGTGATGATAGCGGGAGACCACTCGACGCCGGCAACCTACGTAGCACATAGCTGGCATCCGGTGCCGTTCGCGCTATGGGGCAAGTGGTGCCGCAAGGACGATGCACAGGGCTTCAACGAACGCGAGTGCCAGCGCGGAGCGCTCGGCACCTTTCAGGCGACCGAGGCGCTGCCCATGGCGATGGCCCACGCCGGGCGGTTTATCAAGTACGGAGCGTAGTAATGGCTGAACGTGTACCGATCGTTGCGGGTAATTGGAAGATGAACCCGCCCACTTACGAAGAAGCGCGGACGCTTCTAAGAGGTCTTCGGGAAAGTATAAACGGGATGGATGGCGTGGAGAGAATTGTCTGTCCGCCGTTCATGTGGCTCTTTCCGAGCCAGAAAGAACTGGACGGAACAGACATAGCCGTCTGTGCGCAGAACATCCACTGGGAAACGAAGGGGGCGTTCACCGGCGAGATCAGCCCATCGATGCTGAAGGAGGCCTGCAGCTACGTTATCATTGGGCATTCGGAGCGACGCCACATCTTCGGCGAGAAGGATGACATGATCAACCGCAAGGTGAAGGCGGCGCTCGAAGCCGGCCTTTCGCCGATCCTCTGTGTCGGCGAGACGCGGTTCGAACGCGAAGGCGGCCGCACGGAGGAGATACTGACGCAACAGCTCTTCGGCAGCCTCCGGGACGTCGATCTCCCCGAAGGGTTCGTAGTCGCGTACGAGCCGGTGTGGGCTATAGGCACCGGCATATCCGCTACTGGGGAGATCGCAAATGAGACGATAGAGATGGTCAGAAGCGAGATCGATACGTTTGCGGGCGAGGTGGCTTCGACGGTTAGGATTCTGTACGGCGGCAGCGTAACCGCCGATAACATAGCGGAGTTTATATCGCAGCCGGAGATCGACGGCGCGCTGGTGGGCGGCGCTAGCCTCAATACGGAGTCGTTCGCGGCTATCGTGCGCCAGACGGTGGAGATAAGGGCTGATCTGTCAACGGATGGATAACGGATTAACGGATGCGACGTAAGGTCGTTGCGGCCACTTAAGCAATGAACGGGCAGCGATTGCTTCGTGGAGTTTATCCTGAGTTTTATTGAAGGGCTCGCAATGACCGCCTATATCTGTCAACGGATGGATAACGGATTAACGGATATGAGCGCCTCTGTGTTTCTTTCGCGCGGCCTAAGTCCGAGCGGACAGGTCTAAAGGCCTGTCCCTACGAGGTAAGGTATTCCCACTCAGGGTCGATAGTACATCCTGAGCCTGCCGAAGGGCTCACCACGAGGGGATTGATACACCGAGAAATTTCTATCAACGTTTCTTCATATGCTGAGATTGCCTCGGCCACTCTGAGATGGCCTCGCAACGACAGGCGATATATCTGTCAACGGACGGCGGTCATTGCTTCGGTTGCCGTAGGCAACCGAAGCAATCTCAGCATTGCATAATGGATCGCCTTAAACCGATTACCATCGTAATTGAACGGGGCAGAGATTGCTTCACTTCGTTCGCAATGACTGAAGATATGAATAAACGCAAACTCATAGCCACCGTAGGGCCGACGGCTGTCGGTAAGACCAACCTCACCGTCGAATTAGCGCAACGATACGGAGGTGAGGTTGTGAACGCCGACTCGCGTCAGGTCTACCGCTACATGGATATCGGCACGGCAAAGCCTTCGCAAGAGCAGCTTGCTGCCGTTAGACACGATTTAATTGACATAATCGATCCAGATGACGCTTTTAGCCTCGCCCAATATCGAAATATGGCTAACGCGGTAATTGAAGACGCATGGGATAGAGGCAAACTGCCACTGTTAGTCGGTGGAACGGGTCAGTACGTCTGGGCCGTTATCGAAGGTTGGAACGTGCCGGTGGTGCCGCCGGATGAGGATTTGCGACGCAGCCTGGAGGAGAGGGCGACGCAACTTGGGACAGAAGCGCTGTGGCAGGAGCTATCGGCCGTAGACGCAGCAGCGGCAGCGAAGATTCACCCGCAGAACGTCCGCCGCGTGGTACGGGCGCTGGAAGTCTACCAGCGTCTCGGCCAGCCGATCTCGGCGTGTCAGACGCGCACGCCTTTGGACTGCGGTGTGCTTATCATCGGCCTCGCCTGCGAGCGCGAAGAGCTATGTAGGCGCATCGACCGTCGAGTGGATGTGATGATCGAGGCGGGATGGGTCGATGAAGTACGCGGGCTACTGGCGAGGGGCCACAGCGTAGACCTGCCGTCGATGTCAAGCATCGGCTATCGGGAGATATACCGGCATCTCGCCGGCGATATGACGCTGGAGGAAGCGGTCGAACGCATTAAGACAGAGAAACATCGCCT
>WHTN01000031.1 GCA_009377715.1 Dehalococcoidia bacterium
ACTCGGAGCTGTCGTAATTTCCGAACCATAGCGTCAAATCCACCCCAGCATGAATACTTGGGGCATCATTACAAGATCGATGCCCCAAGCTTTAGCTTGGGTGTGGGCTAGGCAGATCAGTCAGGCAGCGTGACGAGCGAAGTGGTGCTCTGGATACCGTCCACTTTGCGGATCCGGGTGCCCAGGATAGGCGCCAAGTCGGTGAGGTTCGGCACCTCGATCTCGACGACGATATCGTACGGCCCCATTACCTCATGCGCTTCGGCAACCCCAGGTATGCCTTTGATCTGCGCATACGCATCCTTGGTCTTGCCTGGGTCGGTGACGATCAGGATATAAGCCTTTACAGACATTCGAACCTCCGTTTTAACTGCACGCAACTTGTGGAGCCATTATAGCAGGGACTCTTCTCAGCAAGCCCATGTAATAGACCGATTCCATAGGCACACTTGCAATTAAGCGACCATGCGTTAAAATTCGGAAAGCATCCCTAAAAAAGCAAACCATCAGGAGGTCTAGAACGAATGGCGCATAAGGTAACCCTTATACCGGGCGACGGCACCGGGCCTGAAGTGGCCGAAGCCACACAAAGGGTCATCGACACCTCCGGTGCCGAGATCGAATGGGAGATACAGGAAGCCGGCCTGGGCGCCGCCGAGAAATATGGCAACGTCCTCCCCGACTCAGTTTTAGAGTCGATCCGCCGCAACAAAGTAGCGCTCAAAGGCCCCATCACCACCCCTAGAGGCGGCGGCTTCCGTAGCGTGAACGTCGCCCTACGAAAGATGCTCGACCTTTACGCCTGCTTGCGGCCCTGCAAGTGGTACCCGGGCGTGCGCTCTCGTTACGAGCAGATCGACCTCGTCGTTGTGCGAGAGAACCACGAAGACCTCTACGCGGGTATTGAGTTCGAAAAGGGCGACCCCTATATCTCGAAGGTCAACGATATCGTTGTCGAGAGCGGGCAAGGACGCATCCGCTCAGATGCTGCGGTCGGCCTCAAGGTCATCTCGCAGTTCGGCAGCGAGCGCGTCATTCGTTACGCTTTCGAATATGCCCGCCGCAACGGGCGCAAGCAGGTGAACGCGGTCGCCAAAGACAACATCATGAAGTTCACCGATGGCCTCTTCTTCGCTGTCGGCAAAGAAGTGGCGAAAGATTACCCCGAGATACATTACGAAGAGACGCTCGTCGACGCCATGTGCATGCAGTTAGTGACCCGCCCTGAGGCGTTCGACGTGCTTGTGCTGCCAAACCTGTACGGCGATGTGCTCTCGGACCTCTGCGCCGGTTTGGTCGGCGGGCTAGGAGTCGCGCCCGGCGCGAACATGGGCGACGAGCTCGCACTCTTCGAGCCGATCCACGGCAGCGCTCCGCGCTACGCCGGCCAGAACAAGGTCAACCCCGTCGCGACCATCCTCAGCGGCATGCTGATGCTACGCCATCTCGGCGAGGCGGAGGCGGCTGACAAAGTTGAGCGTGCCACGGCAGCCGTTATCGCAGAAGGCAAGAGCGTAACTTATGACATGAAGCAGAACCGCGACGACCCGACAGCCGTTGGGACTTCGCAGATGGCCGACGCCATAATTCAAAAGATGAAGGAGCTTTAACAACCGTGCGCAGAAAAGTAACCGTAGTTGGAGCAGGGAATGTCGGCGCGACAGCCGCACAGCTTATCGCCGAAAAGGGCTACGCAGACGTTGTACTAGTCGATATCGTCGAAGGTCTGCCACAAGGCAAAGCCCTCGACATGCTGGAGGCTGGGCCCATCTGGGGATCCGACAGCCGCGTGACCGGTACGAACTCTTACGAGGAGACGGCCGACTCGGAAATAGTCGTTGTGACTTCAGGCGTCGCTCGCAAGTCGGGTATGAGCCGCGACGACCTTATCAACGTGAACAAGGGCATCATCGAGAGCGTAACGAGGGAGATCGTCAAGTATTCTCCCAACACGATGGTCCTGCTCGTGACGAACCCGCTGGACGTGATGTGCTACGTAGCTTACAAAGTCAGCGGCCTGCCGAGGCACCGCGTCTTCGGCCAGTCTGGCGTGCTTGACACGGCCCGCTTCCGTACTTTCATCGCTCAGGAGCTAAATGTCTCTGTCGCCGATGTGGACGCTTACGTCCTCGGCGGCCATGGCGACACGATGGTGCCGCTCGTACGCTATACGAGCGTCGGTGGCGTGCCGATCACGGAGCTCCTGCCGAAAGAACGGATCGAGGCGATCGTCCAACGGACACGCGACGGCGGCGCGGAGATCGTCAACCTGCTGAAGACCGGTAGCGCCTTCTACGCCCCTGGGGCGGCGGTCGCCCAGATGGTAGAGGCGATCCTGCTCGACCGCAAGCGCGTGCTTCCTACCTGCGTGTACCTCGAAGGCGAATACGGGCTTAACGGCATTTACATGGGCGTGCCGGCCAAGCTCGGTGCCGAGGGCATCGAACAGGTCATCGAGATCGACCTGACGAACGACGAACGCGCTGAGCTCGACCGCTCGGCGAACGCTGTGCGCGAGCTAGTGGGGGTCACGGGGCTGTAGTCACCAAAACAGAACTAATGAAACGCTCTCTGCAGAAATTGGTCGACAAAAAAGCTTACAGCGAGTTGCTAAACGGCATCTCTGAAAGTGTCTTTGACGGCGTTCTAAAAGCTATCGAAGATGCCCAGCAAAACATACCCATACTAGCAATTGAACTCCATCGCCTCATAGAGCCGGAAGACCCAACATGGGAGGAACTAGTCTTCGAAGTAACCGTGGATGGAACTCCCAGGGAAGCTTTTGAGTTTTGGGACCGAATTGGTGGGAATCTTCAGGAAATGATGGATGAAGCCGATGAAGTCACCAGAGAGCAGTTGGTGAGCACCATCGCCGTACACGTGAAGTGGTAACTAGATTCGATCCACTACAGTTCCTAGCCGTGGCCGATGAGTTGCGGGGAAAGGACGAAGCTCATTCAAGAACGGGAATTGGCCGCGTTTATTATGGTCTTTTTCTTAAGACACGCGACAACCTTGTCGCCAGAGGACTTATGATCGAAAGTCGTACTGGCGAGGACCATGGCAAAGTCATAAGGACGCTTAGAGCGAATAGAAGGATAGAAGCCGCCGACCGTCTTGATCTTCTGCGAAGAATGCGTACTCGTGCTGACTACCAAGCGGAGCAAAACGTCTCCGGTGGAGAGTTCGATAGAGCTATACTTCTGGCGCTAGAAATCCAGCACCACCTTAACCCTGACTGGACTTTAAACACGCAGTAGCCGTGCTACGTGGTATCCTCTCAGCGCTAACGAGTTGAAATAGGCGCGGAAAATGGCACATGAAGGTAGCGTAGAAGCTCTGGTTCAAGAGCTCAAGGTGTCGCGAGAGGAATTAAGGCGGCAGGCCGTTGGCCCGCCGCCTTCTGCTTTGAGCACGCGCCCAGCCAATGACGAATGGTCGATCATCGAAGTACTGACGCATCTAATCGACGTTGACGAGCACTGGCTAACCCAAGCACTCGCTATCCGGGATGACTCTGAGCACACCTTCGTCCACTTCGACGACGAGCGTTGGAAGCGAGAACACCCGGACGTCCGACAACAACAGATAGAAGACATCGAGCGCGAGCTTACCAATTCACACACCAGAGTCATCGACTCGATCTCGCGCATGACAGAGGATGAACTCGTAAGGCAAGGCAAGCATCCACGAGGCATCCCTTATGCCGTGCGGGACGTGTTCTCTCGCTATCCCGCGCATGACCGCAATCACACAGAACAGATAAAATCGATAAGGAGTCGTTTAGGACTATAATCCTGCTAATGGAGGATACCATGGCGCAAGAAGTTAACACCGGCGACATGATCGTAGTGCGAGCGACGGAGGCGAAGGACACATCGCAGACGCCAGGCATGGTGCGTAAGGCGGGCGTCGCGGACGATACGGTCGGTTCGCAGGCGCTATGGCTGGGCCGCGCCACGATGCGGCCGAAGTCACATTCGGGCGCACACCACCACGGCGACAGCGAGAGCGCCATCTACGTGCTCAGCGGCCGCGCCCGCTTCCGCTTCGGGCCGAACCTGGAGAAGAGCGTCGAAGTGGAGGCCGGCGACTTCATCTACGTGCCGCCGTTTACGCTTCATCAGGAGGTCAACCCCAGCGACAGCGAGCCGGCGGAGATGGTGGTCGCGCGGGCGGACAACAATAACGTCGTTGTGAACGTGGACGTGCCAGAAGAGGTGCTAAGACCAATGTAACGCACTCGTCATTCTTAGCCGCAGACCCATATGCGCAAAAGCGTTTCGGAGTTGCTGAGGGAATGCAGGGCCTTCGACAAGCTCAGGGTGAGCGGAAAGAGAACCCGCTCGTGGGTGAGCCCTTCGGCAAACTCAGGATGTACTTGTCGGAAGCCACGAGCGGGCTTTTTGTAGTGTTCAACAAGATCTATCGTCCCGGGCCGCGGCTGAAGACGTGCTGCGGCTCGATCTTGAAGATGATACGCTGCTCGCCCTCACGCTTGGGATAGTCGCTGCCTCTGTATTTATGAGAGAGCTTGTTGATGTGCTCCCACGCGCCTTCGCGTGTCACTTCGACCACGCGGCCGCGAATGCGTAGCAAGTCATACGGATCGTCTTTCGCGGTGACTTCTAAGGCCACGCGCGGGTCACGATTAACGTTGCGGGGCTTCTGCCGGCCCTCGGCCGTGTTTACGATAACGTAAGTACCGTCGTAGCCCACCCAGACGGTGGTTATCTGCGGCGAGCCGTCCGGCATTATCGTCGCTAACTGGCCGTAGTTCGGGCCTTCCAGCAGCTTGCTTTCTTCGGGACTCAACTGTACTGCCATTGCTTATCCTCTAGTATAGTTGTCCTTGGATATCTATATAATACCACCCTTGCGTACAACAAGCTCCGTCAAGCAAAAAGAGAAGGCCGCTCGGTGAGCGGCCTAAGAGAGCCGGTAGGAGCAGAAATTCTTCCCTCTACCCTCTTCCTTCTTAATTAAACCTTTACTTTAAGCTTCTCGGTCACGGCCTCGGTCGAGACGATGTGGTTGTTGAGACGCATCGCTTCCGGATCGATGCCGAGCGCCAGACCGACTAGCTGCGGCAGGTGCAGGATCGGCAGGCCGATCGGCTGACCTTTGATGCCGGCCGCGTCTGGTTGTTGAGCATCGAGGTTCAGATGGCAGAGCGGGCACGGCGTCACCATCGCGTCCGCGCCCTTGCTCTTCGCTTCCAGCAGATGGTCGCCCGCCATGGCGAGGGAGTTGCGGCGGTTCATCGTGACGATGGGGAAGCCGCAGCACTTGCTCTTGCCGTAGAAGTCGACCGGCTCAGCGCCCAGGACTTCGATAACCTTTTCCAAATATTTGCCGCGCTCTGGATGTTCGGCATAGCCGAGCTCTTTCGACGGCCGCAAGATGTAACAGCCGTAGAACGGCGCGATGTTCAGGCCGCGCAGGGGGCGTACGACCATGCTGCGAAGCTTGTCGAGCCCCACGTCTTCGACCAGCACCCAGAGGAAGTTCTTGATCTCAAGGTTGCCACTGTAGTGCAAGCCTTCTTCGGCCAGCCGCTCGTTGATTCGGCTCAGATAGGTTGCATCGTTCTGGAATTTATAGTTAATGCGGCCCTGCACACCCTGACAAGTGCTACAAATGTTCATCAGAGGCAAGCCGAGCTTCTCAGCCATCGCGAACGTGCGCCCGTTCAGCGTATCGGCTAGTTCGGGGTTCTGCTCACTCAGGACGCCCGCGCCCGTACAAGACGCCTCCTTCAGTTCGATCATCTCTATGCCAAGCCGGTCGGACACGCGAACAACGGCCTCGAAAAGCTCGGGGCAGGCGCCCCGAGAAACGCAGCCCGGCCAGAAAGCGTACCTCATTCCATTTGCTCCTTGTCTAGCGAATCGACGATCTGTTTGATCTTCTTTTTATTCTCAGCCTTGTGGGGCAGCCGGAGCTTTCCGGCTTTAAGCATTCTTAGGCCTGTGGGCATCTGCGGCAGCAGTTCGCGAATGTTGAAGAAGCCGACCGACTTCGGCACAAGCGTTACCTCATCAAGGCGGCCGTATGCTTTAATCGAATCGTGGAAGGCTTTGGCGTGGCGCGTGCCGTTGTTGTTGGTGATGCCGGCGGAGACAGCTTTGTCACGCAGCGCCATGATGCGGTCCATGGGCGCGACGCCCTTCGGGCAGACTTCGATGCACTCGAAGCAGTGGGTGCAGTCCCATATACCGCCTGAATCGCTCAGCTTCTCCAGTCTATCGTACTGGTGGTCATCGCGTGGGTCGCCGACGAAGCGATAAGCTTTGGCGAGCGCTGCCGGCGCCAGCCAAGTCTTCTCAACGGGCACACCGCGATTCAGCTCAGCTTCGAGCACCGTGCAATCGGAGACGCATGCGCCGCACATGATACAGTTCATAGCGCCGGCCAGGTCCTGCATCGCCTCGTTTGGGACTACATACTCGCGCTCCGGCTCCGGCCCTTCGGGCTGGAGCCACGGGTCCACGGCGCGGATCTTATCCCAGAAAGGCTTCATATCGGCGATAAGGTCCTTGACGACCGGCATGTTGCCTACCGGCTCAACGGTCACTTCGCCGCCATCTGCGGTCAGGTCGATAATCTTGGTCTTGCACGCCAGCTTGGCGTGGCCGTCTATGCGCATTGCGCATGAGCCGCAGATAGCGCTCCGGCAGGAGCAGCGAAGGCCTAACGTGCCATCGGTCTCTTCGCGGATATGGATGAGGGCATCGAGGACGGTGTAGTAGTCGGGCGCGTCCATCGAGTATGTCTGGTAGTACGGCCCCTGGTTAGATTCGGGGTCGAATCGCCGCACTCTCAGACTTACTTGCATCAGTGTTCCTCCTCTAGTACTTGCGTTCGGTTGGCTCCCACTGCGTGATGGTCACGGGTAGTGTGTCCATCTCGGGGCCTTCGGGAGTGTAATAAGCCATCGTGTGCTTTAACCATTTTTCGTCATCTCGCGCGGGAAAGTCGAGGCGGTAGTGAGCGCCTCTGCTCTCTTCCCGGCTCAGAGCGCTAAGGGCGATCACCTCAGCGCAGTCCAGCATAAGCCCTAGCTCAAGATGGAACTGCAGGTCGGTATTGAAGATGTTACCCTTGTTCTGTATAGGCACATGACGGTAGCGAAGCTTCATCTCTTGGATCTTCTCGAGAGCGCCTTCGAGGTTTTCTTTCGTGCGGAAGATGCCGACCTGGCTGTTCATCATCTCGCCCATTTCGAGACGCAGAGCAGCCCAGCGGTCGCCGTTGTCCGGACGCGAAATGATCTCCTTTATGCGGCTCTCGTCGTCCGCCATTTTCGCCTCGGAAAGCAGCGCCGTTGGGGCTTCTTTAACGTAAAAGCCAGCCGTCAAGCCGGCACGGCGTCCGTAGACCACGGTCTCAAGCAGCGAATTAGCGCCGAGCCTGTTCGCGCCGTGGGCATTTATGCAGGCACACTCACCGACGGCGAAGAGGCCTTTGACGCCTCCCCAACCGCCACCGTTAACGTCCCAGGCGCGACCGTCGACGTCTGTCTTTATGCCGCCCATAATGTAATGGACGCCCGGCCTTATCGGCACCGGGTCTTTCATAATATCCACGTTCGCGAAGTCCATAGCCAGTTCCCAGATCTGCCAGAGGCGTTCGCGAATAAGGTCTTCGCCGAGATGCCGGCAGTCCAGGAGAACGCAGCCATCGACGCCGCGGCCGGCATCGATCTCTATCTGCTCAGCACGAGAGATAACGTCGCGAGCGGCGAGTTCCATCTTCGAGGGAGCGTAGAACTGGTTGCGCTCGTTGCCTAAGAAACGTTCGCCTTCAGCATTCAGAAGGTAAGCGCCCTCGCCGCGAGCGCCTTCCGTGAGAAGCGCTCCATTCTGCTTTAACGTCGTGGGATGGAACTGCACCATCTCCATATCCATCAGCGGCGCGCCGGCCCGGTAGGCCTGCGAAATACCGTCGCCGGTGACGATCAGCGCATTGGTGCTCGGCTCAAAGACGCGGCCCGCGCCACCGGTTGCAAGAACGACTGCTTTGGCCTTAATAGTGTGCAGGCGTCGGGTCGCTAAATCCATGGCTACGACACCCCGACATACGCCATCCTCGACTATGAGGGAGGTTACGAACCACTCCTCATAGATGCGAGTGTTGGCCTTGAGTACCTGCTCGTACATGACGTGCAGCAGGGCTTGGCCGGTGATATCGCCGACGAAGAACGTCCGCGAATAGGTCGCGCCACCGAAGGCGCGCACGCCAAGGTGGCCTGTTTCGTCGCGGTTGAAAACGACGCCCATATGCTCGAGTTCGATGATCTCAGGGCCGGCTTCGCGACATATGATCTCGATGGCGTCTTGGTCGCCCAAGTAATCGCTGCCCTTCACCGTATCGAAGGCGTGAGCCTCCCAGCTGTCGGGCGAGCCTTCCTGCTCTAGCGCAGCGTTGATGCCACCCTGGGCGGCGTTTGAATGGCTGCGTACCGGGTGGACTTTGGTGATGACGGCAACATCGACGCCCTGCTTCTGCGCTTCAATTGCTACTCGCAAACCGGCCAGGCCGGCCCCTACAACGAGAACATCGTGCTCAAGCATCTGTAGCTCCTCTTTAGAGTGGCGGAAATATTCTAACAGGTAGAGATGGTTGTCTCAATATGTGAAATTATGAACTTTTCATCCGGGCGACCATTAGAAGGCCGATTATGCTCTTGGCATCGTGAATATCGCCAGTCGAGATCAACCCCAGCGCTTCGATCAGCGGCATTTGCACTACTTCGACCGCTTCGTCAAGGTCGGCATCGAGGCGGCTGGGCGTCAGCCCCGTAGCAAGGAAGAGATGGATGTACTCGTTACAATAGCCGGGAGCTACGTAGAAGCCGGAGAGATATTCCATACGCTCCGCCTTGTATCCGATCTCCTCTTGCATTTCACGCTGGGCCGCCGCGAGCGGCTCCTTATCGTCGGCGTCCATCCCTCCGGCTGGTATCTCGAGAAGCGCGTCTTCGCAGGCCAGGCGGTACTGCCGCACTAAGAGCACATCGCCGTTCTCGTCGAGTGGCACGATCGCTACCGCCTCGCTATGCTCGACGATCTCGCGGGTGGAGATGTAGCCGTTCGGGAGGGCTACTCTATCGACACGGACGTTAATGATGCGGCCGCTGAATATGGATGTGCTCTCTAAGACTGTTTCGTTATGCTGGAAAGAATCGCTCATTACGGCTCAGATTATTCCAAGTCACGTGGCAACCAGCCGAGGGTAGCCCCCAATTTACGATAACTTTCGCCAGCGGCATGTGTACGCAAGAAGCGCGCCGGATACTTACCGCGGACTATACGAACGGTCTCCCCGGTTGAGAGCGGCCGGTCTGTCTGCCCGTCGACGCTGAGGATCGCTTCCTCATCATCACCAACCTGCACTTCGACTGTCGCCGTAGCTGGTAGGACTAACGCTGTCGCAACCGTCATGTGCGGCGCGACGAAGTTCAAGACCAGTTCCGGCGCTTCTGGCGGCAGCACGGGGCCACCAACCGCCAGCGAATAAGCGGTGCTTCCGGTCGCGGTTGCGATAATAACGCCGTCGCTACGAAGGGAGGCTACTTCCATGCCATCGACGCTGACGCGCAGCGTAATTGGCCGGCCGATTGCGCCACGCGACACCACGACGTCGTTGATAGCATGGAACGGCCCAGCGTTAGCACCGGGTGCCGTTATCTCCACCTGTAGCGTCGTCCGCTCTTCGATGCTACTTTCGCTTTGTAGCAGGGCTGGGATGCGTTCCAACGCTTCGCTGGCAGAGAGCTCGGCCAAGAACGCCAGTATTCCCATCCTTACCCCCAACACCGGGATGCCGCGCGTAAGGGCGGACCTGGCCGCCCACAGGATCGTACCGTCGCCACCGGCGCTGATGAGCAGATCTGTGCCGTCAATATTGCGGTTGAGTGTTTCTTCGTCCCAGGCCGTGCACAGCCAGGACTCGTTGGTAACGATGCCAATGGCCTCCTTTAAGGCCATGGCGACGTTCGCAGCCTCCGCTGACTTGTTGTGATAACAGATGCCTACTCTATTCAAGCCCTATCCTCGCTGGACGGATTCTCCGAGCGGATGAGCAAGAGGAACTCGCGATTGCCCGCCGGCCCAAGAAGCGGCGAAAGCGTCAGATCAAGAATACGAAAACTGCTGCCGCTTGCCCACCCAGCAAAGCGACCAAGAAGCTTGGCGTGCAGGTGGGTATCTTTGATCACGCCGCCCTTGCCGACTTCCTGGCGGTGGGCCTGGAACTGTGGCTTGAAAAGCGCAACGACATGCGCGTCAGGCTTCAAAAGCTTGCTGACAGGAGGCAAGACTTTCTCTAAGGATATGAAGGCAACATCGATGGTGATTATGTCTACTGCTTCCGGAAGCGAATCTAGATAGCGGGCGTTAACGCCCTCCATTACGACAACCCTGTGGTCTTGGCGCAGCCGGTAGTCTAGCTGATTGCGGCCCACATCAATGGCATAGACTTTTCGCGCGCCGCGCTGGAGTAAACAGTCGGTGAAGCCACCCGTGCTGGCGCCGATGTCCGCCGCTACAACGTCCCGAACGTCGAGGCGAAAGCGTTCGAGCGCGTGGGCCAGTTTTTCGCCGCCGCGGCTTACGTACGGAGGTCGCTCGGCCAGTTCTAAATCGACGTCAGGCGCTAAAAGCGTCCCGGGCTTGTCGACAACCTGACCGCGTACTCGGACTTGTCCCGCCATTATCATAGCTTGGGCTTTCTGGCGCGTCGGCACTAAGTCGCGTTCCAACAGAAGCAGGTCTAAACGCTGCTTAGCCATCGGCGACCTCAGCATAGCCAGCGATGAAGCTATACGTCAAGGAGCATCGGCAGCGGAACGCATGAGTGCTGTAGATATGGTCTGCTGCTACAATGTGCGTAATGACGACATTTGGAAGCTTCTCTAGCAGCCGGATATTTAGCATCGTAGTGGCCTTTGTCTTTACGGGGCTAGCTACCGGCTTAATAGCGCTCGTTAACTTATTCGAAGATGTCTCTAACGTCTCGATGCTATATCTGCTGGCAGTGATTGCTAGCGCTGTCTTGTTCGGCAGTGGCGCCGCGATATTAACTTCTATAGTCTCGTTTCTTGCCTTCAATCTTTTCTTTATCGAGCCTAAGTTCACTCTTGTAGCGACCGACACGTCGGAATGGCTCGCCTTAAGCCTGCTACTCCTGACAGGCGTAGTTACCGGGCAACTAGCGGCAGCCCTGCGTAATCGCGTACAGGAGGCCGAAATGAGCGAGCGGGAAGCAGTGGTTCTATACGATGTCGTTCGGCTCCTGGTTCAACCACAGCTAGATCAAACTTTAAAAGCGTTAGCGGAGAGATTGCGTACCGAACTCAGCCTAGCAGCCGTGATCGTCGTTCTAAACGACGATGGCCCGCTTCCGGGGAGCGCCGAAGCGGGAGATAGCGAAGCTCTGGAAACGGCGCTTTCTGCCTTCGGAGTGCCGAAACTGGTTTTAGGCAGCGGCCGAGGGCCAACGCTCAGTACCCATGCCTTGCCGGGTCATTGGATAAGGGTGGTGTCCCCGTCCGGCAAAGCCGTAAGTCCAATTAGGTCAGGACACCTGCACAAAGCTTCGGTCAACGCGTTCGGCAAAGAGACCGGCATTATCCTCCTTATGCGTAGGGCCGGTAACCAGGAGTTCAGCCATAACGATACCAGACTCATTTCAGCAGTCGCCAACCAATTAGGAATAGCGCTGGAGCGACTCCATCTGCAAACAGAAGCAACCGAAGCTGAGATCCTCCGGCGAACTGACGAACTGAGGGGCGCTCTGCTCAACGCAGTTTCTCACGATCTGCGCTCTCCGCTTTCCTCTATAATCGCTTCCGCCGGTAGCCTTTTACAGGATGACGTATCGTGGACGGAGGGCGAGCGCAAAGATTTCGCTGAAGCTATTGAAGAGGAAGCCCAACGACTCAATCGCCTTGTGGGAAATTTGCTAGACCTTTCCCGTATCGAGGCCGGCAGTTTACGACCAGAAAAAGGCTGGTATGACCTCGGTTCATTGATTAATGAGGTGCTCGGCCGCGTTCGCCGTTCGACAAACGATCAGCACCGACTGATCGTATACCTGCCGGATGAGTTGCCACCGCTAAGCTTCGATTACGTCGAGATAGACCAGGTGTTGTCCAATTTAATCGAGAACGCAATAAAGCACGCGCCATCAGGAACGGTTATAGAAATATCTGCCGAAATTGCCAATGATGAGGTTAAGCTGGAGGTGGCAGACCGAGGGCCCGGCCTACCGACGGACGCGATCCCTCATCTATTTCAACCTTTTTACCAAATACAAACCGTCGGAGTAAGGCCGAGAGGTAGCGGCCTGGGCTTAGCCGTTGCAAAAGGCCTAGTTGAAGCCCATCGTGGGCGTATTTGGGCGGAAAATAGAACGGACGGCGGAGCGCGCTTCATGTTCACTCTACCCATTGTTAGCGATCCTATCCCGGCAACGAAAGTAGTCTGAGTAGCCCATGAATTCGTCGAGAGGAGCCAGAATACTGTCGTAGAGGATGAGCTAGCGATCCTTCGAGCGCTAAAGTTGAACCTTTCGGGGCACGGGTTCGACGTTCAAACCGTTCAGTCAGGCACAGCGGCCGTAAAAGCCTTCGAGCAGCGTCATCCGGACCTTATCATCCTAGACCTTGGGCTTCCCGACATGGATGGCATAGAGGTCATCCGCGAGTTAAGAAGTAGATCGAACACTCCTATCTTGGTGTTGTCGGTACGGGGCAGCGAAAAGGACAAAGTGGCAGCGCTCGACTTGGGCGCTGACGACTATCTTACAAAACCGTTCAGCGTGGCAGAACTGCTCGCCCGCGTCCGCGTCGCCCTCAGGCACGCGGCGCATCCGTCGGTAGGAGCCGAGCCTGTATTCCGTACGGGCGAACTCGAAGTGGATATAGAGCGGCGGCGAGCCCGCATCGACGGCAAGGAAATACACCTGACACCCACAGAGTTCGACCTCCTGAAGACCCTGAGCCTCCATCCAGACAAAGTTTTGACCGACCGTATGTTACTCCAAGAGGTCTGGGGCCCTCATTACGGCTCTGAAGACCACTATCTTCACGTCTACATGGCCCGGCTACGCAAAAAGATAGAGACCGATTCTCAGCGGCCTCGTTTCTTAATGACGGCGCCAGGGGTAGGTTATCGCTTAGTCACTCAGGAAACCTAGACTCCCCCGTATTGCCTCTGCTCAATATTTAGCTTTCGTTGAGAATCGCGCCGCTTTTGTTGACGCCACATTGAGCGACCGACGCTCACTATGTATCCAAGGGGTAGCATGGACAAAGAAGCGCGCCGTTCGTTCATCCGTGTTCCGCGTGTCGTCGGGAATCGCACGGCAAAGACCAAGGACGATGGAGTTCTCGATGGCGGGCACGAATTCGTGCCCGTGGAGAGAGTCAACGAAAAGGATAGCGAGCATGAGCGTATCGTCATTCCCCGACAAGACCGTGGAGAGGCTTATCCACCTACCGTCGACGTGGAACTACGAGAAGTCCGGCACGGCGCAACTTCGAAAGGCCCGTACCTGCGCGTTATCCCACGACAGCGACGTCTCATGAAATCGGCGCCTGGGCATCTAGAGGCCACTCTGCTAGCGAGCAGTTCTGGCGGGCCTTTAAGCCGGTCTATCTCGAGCATTAAACAGATCCTCATCGGAAGCCCTTTCGCAACCTCGAGGCTATTACACGAGCGGCTCAGCAAGACGCACGCGCTAGGCGTTTTCTCGTCTGACCCTCTGTCCTCATGCGCGTACAGCGCGGAGGAGATTATGCTCGTACTAATTTTGGCGGGGTCGGCTGCGTTGTACCTTACTCTGCCTATAACTATCGTGCTGCTTCTACTCCTATGGGTAGTACGGCTTTCATATTTACAAACGATACGCGCGTACCCAAATGGCGGTGGGGCGTACATAGTGGCGCGGGCAAACCTAGGACAGACGCCGGGACTGGTGGCTGCCGCTGCGTTGATGGTGGATTACATACTTACAGTCTCGGTGAGCGTAGCTGCGGGGGTAGCAGCGATAACGTCGGCTATCCCCGATCTGCTGTCTTTAAGCGTGCCCATTTCGTTAATTGCTATCGGTCTTATTACTTGGGGAAACTTGCGGGGAGTGCGGGAGTCGGGGACGATATTTGGCTTGCCCACATACTTTTTCGTCCTTTCATTCGGGGTGATGATCGTTGTGGGGCTAGCCAAAACCATAGCGGGTGAGGCTCCGGGGTCACTGCTACACGCAGCTACGCCGCAACCTCAAGGGGATATAACGGAGGCGCTTACTTTCTTTCTTATTCTGCGAGCATTCTCATCTGGCGCTGCCGCACTAACCGGCGTGGAGGCGATATCGAACGGAGTCCCCGCGTTTAAGCCGCCGGAGGCTCAAAACGCAAGGACTACCATGCAGTGGGAAGCAGCGCTCTTGGGCTTTCTACTCCTTGGGGTTGCCTTCTTGAGCACTCGGTATGGACTGGCCCCAAGCCACGATGAAACGTTGGTCTCCATGCTGGGCAGAGAGATTCTGGGCGAGAACGTTCTTTATTACGCATACCAAGTGGCTACTGCGGCCGTTCTCTTACTTGCCGCTAACACCGCCTACGCGGATTTTCCTCGACTGGCGGCCCTCCTGGCCAAAGATCGTTTCGTTCCGCGACAGCTATCGTTTCGCGGAGACCGCTTAGCGTTTTCTAACGGGATCATTTTATTGGGAGGCGCCACATCTCTCTTCATCATCGCCTTCGACGCTCAAGTTACCAGGCTCATTCCGCTGTATGTTCTCGGTGTATTCATCTTGATGACACTCTCTCAGTTAGGAATGGTTAAGCATTGGAGACGTATACGCGAAGCGGGCTGGAAGAGCAGTATCGTCATAAACGGCATTGGAGCGGCAGCTACTGGAGTCGTCACTCTTATCGTAGGCAGCTCTAAACTCACGCATGGAGCGTGGATCTCACTACTTGCGATGCTCGTTCTGATAGTGCTTTTTATTCTCATCCGGCATCATTACGATTGGTTCCATCGGCAAGTCCAGGTGACGGAAGGCGAATCCGACCTACACTATTCGCCTTCCGTTGCGGAGCCATTGCGACGAGATGGCTCCTTTGGCCACGTAATTATACCCGTGGATGAAATTAACAAAGTGACGCTCGGAGCAGCGACTCTGGCCCGTCAGATGTCGGGACTGATAAATGCTGTCCACGTAACCGACGAAAGGGATGAGGCAGAAGCGTTACGAACAGAATGGAATAATATCGCTCCTGATATCCCTCTGCTTATTATCGAATCTCCTTATCGCGCTTACGTAGGACCGATGTTGGCATACGTTGAATCCCTGGCGCGCAGCACACCTGGCGGTATAGTTACAGTCGTTCTGCCTAATTTCAGGACAAGACATTGGTGGGAAAAGCTGTTGCACAACAGGGACGTCTCACGCTTGCAACGTCTATTGCGCGCATTGCCTAACATTCGCGTGATCGAATCTCCATTCCATCCCGTATAAGAGCCCGCCACGTTGCCGCCGTTAGTCCCCTATGCTATACTTTGAGACTGCGAGCATAGCGCTCGCAACCCATAAGCTCTTAGAGGAGGTACGAACTTGGCCGAGGCAATTACTATGAAGTCCCTGCTGGAAGCCGGGGTTCACTTCGGCCATCAGACCCGCCGCTGGGACCCGCGCATGAGGCGGTTCATCTTCACCCAGCGTAACGGCATCCATATTATCGACCTGCAGCAGACCGTCCAGCGCCTGGCTGTCGCCTATGAATTTGTGCGCGATCTGGTGGCCGGGGGACAGACAATGCTGTTCGTCGGCACTAAGCGGCAGGCGCAGGAGGTCATCGAAGGCGAAGCGGGCCGCAGCCAGATGCCTTACGTCACTAACCGCTGGCTCGGTGGCACCCTTACGAATTTCTCTACGATTCAAGCCAGGATCGACCATCTCGTGCGTCTGGAAGATTCAAAGGCGCGCGGCGAGTTCGAACGGTTGACCAAGAAGGAAGGCCTGCAGCTCGAGAAGGAGATCGACCGCCTGAACCGTCATCTCGGCGGCATTAAAGAGATGACCCGCTTGCCGGGCGCGATGTTCATCATCGACACCACCAAGGAACGGATAGCGGTTGGCGAAGCGCTCAGGCTTGGCATCCCTATCGTGGCGATGGTGGATACGAACTGCAATCCAGACGAGATCGCCTATCCGATCCCCGGCAACGACGATGCCGTCCGCGCCATACGCTTGATCACTAATTACCTCACGGATGCGGCCATAGAGGGGCTCAACCTGCGTGAACTGCATGCGGACGAGTCTATGATGGGCGAAAATGAAGAGCAGATCTATCGCGAAACCGGCGTATATACAGCTTCGCCGGACGACGAACAAGTACAAGTAGCCGAGACACAAGAGTAGTTCCCCACTGACCGCTTGGCACAAGAAAGCTAAGCGGCCTTAGTGTGCCATAGAGGAAGAGAGAAGGATGGCTGTAACAACCGAAGCGGTAAAGGAGCTACGCGAGCTCACCGGCCTGGGGGTGCTGGACTGCAAGAAAGCCCTCGATGAGACCAACGGAGATGTCGAAAAGGCGGCCGCTCTTCTGAGAGAGAAGGGACTTGCTGTAGCCGGCAATAAGTCTGAGCGTGCGACAATGCAGGGCGTGGTAGACGCTTACATACACACGACGAGCCGCCTGGGCGCTTTGGTGGAAATAAACTGCGAGACCGATTTCGTCGCCCGTACGGAAGAGTTTAGAAACCTCGCTCACGACCTTGCGATACACATCGCCGCGGCCCAGCCGCAATATGTCTCGCAAGATGAGTTGCCTTCAGACGAAACCGGTGATCCAGCCGAGCTTGTGCTTCTCCTTCAACCCTATGTCAAGGACCCGAGCAGGACTGTTCAAGAGATCATCCACGACGCTATAGCAAAGACCGGAGAGAATATAAAAGTCCGGCGTTTCGTCCGCTTTGCTTTGGGCGGATAGCGAAAGATTATGGCGTCACCGGCTAGGCGGATCCTGCTGAAGATAAGCGGCGAATCTCTCCAAGGCGAGCGACGTTACGGACTCGACACTAAGGTACTGCACAATATCGCCGAGCAACTGAAGACCGTCAGCGAAAGCGGCGTCCAGATCGCTATTGTTATCGGTGGGGGTAACATCGTACGAGGCGCAGAGGCCAGCGCGGCTGGCATGGACCGGGCAACCGCAGACCAGGCCGGTATGCTCGCTACAGTTATCAATGCACTAGCGTTGCAGGATGCGCTCGAAAAAGTGGGAGTTACGGTGCGCACTCAATCGGCGATCGTCGTTCAAGCGGTCGCCGAGCCTTATATACGACGGCGAGCGATCCGCCACCTCGAAAAAGGCAGGGTGGTCATTTTCGCCGCCGGGACGGGCAACCCCTACATGACCACAGACACCGCCGCCGCCTTGAGAGCGATCGAGATCGACGCGGAAGTTTTGCTCATGGCAAAAAACAAGGTCGATGGGGTATATGACGCTGATCCATCGAAGGTGCCGAACGCCCGCAAATTCGAGACGATAGATTATATGGAAGCCATCAACCGCCGGTTAGCGGTTATGGATAGCACTGCTCTCTCTTTGTGTATGGAGAACCAACTCCCGATAGTGGTATTCGACCTGGAAGCGCCTAACAGTATCGAACGAGCTGCATATGGCGAAAAGATCGGCACCCTCATCAGCCAGCACGATACAGTCCTGACGGGGGATAATAGGCCATGATCGACGATGTCCTATCCGACAGTAAGACCAAAATGACCAAGTCTATCGAGGCGCTCCAACGCGAGCTGGCGTCCGTGCGGACGGGTCGGGCCAGCCCGGGCCTGGTAGAGCATCTGCGCGTCGACTATTACGGCACGCCCACCCCTTTAAATCAGATCGCGAACGTCAGCGTTCCCGAGGCGCGTCTAATCACGATACAACCATGGGATAGGGGTGCTCTCAGCGCTATCGAAAAGGCGATCCAGAAGTCGGACTTAGGGATAAACCCTCAGAACGACGGCTCTTTGATACGTTTGACGATGCCACTGCTGACGGAAGACCGACGTAAGGATCTTGTCAAGCTTGTAAAGCGTAAAGTAGAAGATGGACGCGTATCTGTGCGGAACCTCCGCCGGGACGGCCTTGAAGAGCTTCGTAAGCTTGAGCGCAACAAAGATATCTCCGAGGATGACTATCGACACGCGCAGGACGAACTGCAGAAGCTGACGGACCGTTTTATCGTAGACGTCGATAAAGTAGGCCAGGAAAAGGAAGAGGAACTTCTAAAGACTTAGCGCTTTTCGTTTATGACTATTGTACCTCGCGCCTATTGAGAGTTACGTCGTTGTAAATATTAGAGGAAGTATGGCCGTACAAGTATCTCAGGACCCTTCACCGCCTTTAAAACTGCCGGGCGTGCCGAAACATGTCGCTATCATAATGGACGGCAACGGCCGCTGGGCCGGTGAACGGGGCTTGCCACGCTTGGCCGGCCACCGCGCCGGCACCGAGAAGGTGCGCCAAGTGATCCAGCGTTTCGCCGATTATAACGTCGAATTTCTGACGCTTTATGCCTTCTCCACCGAAAATTGGAACCGCCCGCGAGCAGAGGTCGCCGGCCTAATGGGCATCTTACGACGTGTGATCCAGCGTGAGTTACCTGAACTGCATAAGAACGGTATCCGCGTACGCCATATCGGCCGACTAGAGAAACTTTCGACCGACCTCCAGCGAGAAGTGCTCGAGGCCATAGACCTTACGAAGGACAACAAACGGTTGACCCTCAACCTCGCCTTCAACTACGGCGGCCGTACTGAGATCGTCGACGCTGTGCGCCGTATTGTGGCGGATGGCATCCGACCAGACTGCATCGACGAAGCGCTCTTTCAGTCGTACTTGTACACAGAAGACCTCCCGGACCCTGACCTAATTATCCGCACTGCGGGCGAGATGCGCGTCTCTAACTTCCTGCTCTGGCAGGCCGCTTATGCTGAGTTCTATGCTACCCCTGTTTACTGGCCGGATTTCGACTGTATCGAAGTAGACAAAGCCCTTCTCGCCTACAGCCAGCGCCGACGCCGCTTTGGAGGGCTCGAAGCCGAAAACGGCTCATCGAAGCAGCCGACCAACGGCTACCACCACACCTAATCCACCTGCCCAATGCTCGCCCTGAGGGTAGCCAGTGCCATCATCGGGGTGCCGATAGTCCTGGCCTTCATCTGGCTAGGGGGCCTAGCCTTCTCGATCGCCACTGCCGTTATCCTCGTCGTTGCCGTGGTCGAGTTTTATAGCCTGCCCCGCGACGATCGAAGGCCACGCACGACCGGTGAACAGGCCAGCCTAAAAAGGTTACTTAGATTAGACACCCTCGCGTTGCTTGGTGTTGCTTTTGTCGCCTTGCTGGCAGCCGGAGCACACGCAGGTGAGGCTTGGTGGCCGGGCGCCCTAACGGGTGCGGCTCTTCTAGGCTGGGGCTGGCTTGTGGCGCAAAACCGCGTCGACGGCGCGCTCGAACGCTGGCTCTGGTACAGCGGCGGCGTACTCTACGTCGGCTGGCTGGGAAGCCACCTGATACTGCTCCGCGGCATGGACAATGACGGCGACTGGCTGTTTATAGCGATAGGCGCGACGTTCATGGCCGATACCGGTGCCTATTTCATTGGCCGGGCTTTTGGCAAACACCGCCTAGCGCCGGAGATCAGCCCCGGCAAAACCATTGAAGGGGCTATCGGCGGCTTGATCGCGGGCTGGGGTGGGCTGTTGCTGCTCAACTACCTCACTGGGCTACGGCTTAGCGCCGCCGAGGCGATCCCGCTCGGCCTCCTTGTGGTGATAGCGGCTATTGTGGGCGATCTTGCGGAGTCGCTACTGAAACGAAGCCAGGGCGTTAAGGATACTGGGATGCTGATTCCCGGACACGGCGGCGTGCTCGACCGATTGGACAGCATACTGTTCGTAGTCGTCGTGATATACTATTATGGGCAATGGGTAGTACTGTGAAGAGAATTGCCGTGCTCGGCTCCACCGGGTCGGTGGGCCAGCAGACGCTGGACGTTGTCCGTCAATTTCCCCATCATTTCCGCGTGATCGGCCTCGCGGCGCGCCAGAACGCGACGCTGCTCGAAGAGCAAGCCCGCGAGTTCCGCGCGGAGCTTATTTGCTGCGAACGCGATGACTCTTACTTAAACGGACGCATCCGCGAACGAAGCCTACGCGCGCAACTAGCAACTATCGAAGAGATAGCGAGCCACCCTGACGTCGATATCGTCGTCGTAGCGACGGGTGGGAAAGCCGGCCTCGCGCCGACTTTAGCCGCGATACGGGCAGGCAAAGTGGTCGCGCTCGCCAACAAAGAGGTGCTGGTGATGGCCGGGCAGATCGTCACCAGAGAAGCGAAGATAAATGGCGCTGAGATCCGGCCGGTCGATAGCGAACATAGCGCCATCTGGCAATGCCTTTGGGGAGAGGACAGCAAGCGCGTCGAACGCCTCATCCTGACTGCTTCGGGGGGGGCCTTCCGCGACAAGTCGCTTGAGGACTTAGTCCGGGCGACCGCCGAGGACGCGCTCCGTCATCCCACCTGGAACATGGGGCACCGCATCACGGTCGATAGCGCTACGTTGTTCAACAAAGGGATGGAGACGATCGAAGCGCGTTGGCTCTTCGATGTGCCGTTCGACAAGATAGAGGTCCTAATGCACCGCGAGAGCATCATCCATTCGCTGATCGAGTTCGTGGACGGCTCGCTGAAAGCTCAGCTCGGTGTGCCGGACATGCGACTGCCTATACAGTGCGCCCTTACCTACCCAGAACGGATGCCTGCTTCGATCCCGACTCGGCTGGATTTATCGCGGATGGGGTCGTTGAACTTCGGCAAGCCCGACTTGCAGCGCTTTCCTTGCCTGAGCTTGGTCATGGAGGCGGGCCGCAGTGGCGGAACTTACCCCGCGGTGGCGGCCGCAGCCGACGAAGTTGCGGTGGAGCATTTTCTGGCGCGTCGCATCGGCTTCATGGAAATACCACGCGCGGTAGAGACTTCTCTCGCAGCGCACAAACCCATTAAAGACCCAACGTTAGAGGAGGTGCTAGACGCCGATTCCTGGGCCAGGTCCTGGGCGGAAGACTGGATCAAGGCGAAGGCGTTGTAGTCATGGCCCAAGCGATAATTATTTTCGGTCTGATCTTAATCGGGCTCATAGTGATCCATGAGCTAGGCCACTTCATCACGGCGAAGCTCACCGGCGTCAAGGTGCTGGAGTTCGGGCTGGGCTATCCACCGAAATTATTCGGCATAAAGCGCGGCGAAACCGAATATACGCTAAATTTGCTGCCTCTCGGTGGCTTCGTCCGGCTGCTCGGCGAGGAAGACCCGTCCGACCCACGCAGCCTTGCGGCCCAGCCGCACTGGGTACGGCTACTGGTATTAGCGGCAGGTTCAGTGATGAACCTGATTTTGCCCATCATCCTCTTCGCCATTGCGTTCATGATCCCGCGGGACGTGCCAGTGGGCCTGGTGCAGATCGCCGCCGTAGAGGCTGGCGGCCCAGCCGAAGAGGCCGGTCTCCGCCCAGGCGACGTCATCCTTGGCATCAATGGCGATGAAGTCCGCAACGTGGCAGAACTGGGACGCGAGATCCGCCTGCACATGGGCGATACGATAGATTTCCGGGTTAGACGCACAACAACGGAGTTCGGCACTTCGGGAAGCAACGAGGTCTTGACCATACCCGTCGAGGCGCGCTACCGGTCACAAGGCCCAACCGGCATCGAGATCCAGAGCCAGGTCTCTTTTTATGAAAGCGAATCTTACTTGCCATGGGAAGCGATCGGCCTGGGCTGGGACGCTACAATAGATTCTCTGCTACTCGCGCGCAATGAGGTCATCTCGTGGTTCCAGGGCGGCACAGGGCCGGAAGTCGCCGGGCCGGTGGGGCTCGCACAGGCCACCGACGAAGTCGTCGACGAGGCCGGTTACCGACCGTTGCTGGACTTCGCGGCGCTTCTCAGCATCAACCTCGGCATACTGAACTTACTGCCGCTGCCGATGCTCGATGGCGGCCGCATCGCGTTCGTCCTGCTCGAGATCGCGCGTCGGGGTAAGCGTATTGCGCCTGAGAAGGAAGGCCTCGTCCACCTGGTCGGCTTTGCGCTCATCATATCGCTCGCCGTAGTGGTGACGTACCTCGATATCATGCGCATTATCGATGGCGATAGCCTCTTCCGCTAGGCGTACTTTTACACAACGTTAAAGGCCAGCTCTGGCTGACGACTGGTCATTGGCGTATAATTACAGCGCAAATCATAATAATGAGCACAAAATAGAGTCTTTGTAATAGCAATCATCTATCTATTCGAAACGAGGGCTCATCATGACGATGCAGATCGAACGACGCAAGTCCCGCCCGCTTTGGGTCGGCGATGTACAGGTCGGCGGCGACGCACCGGTGGTCGTCCAGTCTATGACGAACACTGACACCGCCGACGCCTCTGACACGCTGCGGCAGATCCACGAACTGGCCGAACTCGGCTGTGAGATCGTACGCGTGGCAGTGCCGGACAAGGAAGCAGCGGCTTCTCTACCGGAGATCGTCCAGAAGACCCCAGTGCCCCTCATCGCCGACATCCATTTCGACCACCGCCTCGCCCTGGAGGCGCTCAAGGCCGGCATCCACGGCCTGCGCTTGAACCCCGGCAACATCCGCGACGCCGACAAAGTACGAACCGTCGTGCGTGAAGCGAAAGTGCGTGGCGTCTCGATCCGCATCGGCGTCAACGAGGGCAGCCTACCGCCGATAGCCGCGCTCGCCGAAGGCGAACTGCCCCCGACCAAAGTCCAGCGCATGGTCGATGCCGGACTCTGGGAGATCCGCATCCTCGAAGAGCTGGAGCTTGAGGACATCAAGATCTCGCTCAAGGCATTCGACGTGCCGACGATGGTATCGGCATATCGCGAGATGGCGCAGCTAGTCCCCTATCCCCTGCACCTCGGCGTGACCGAGGCCGGGCCGCCGCGGCCGGGCACCGTGCGAAGCGCCATTGGCATCGGCATGTTGTTGGCCGAAGGCATCGGCGACACGATCCGCGTCTCTCTGGCCGCTGACCCGAAGGAAGAAGTCCCGGTCTGCTGGGACATCCTCAATACTCTGAACCTGCGCCAGCACGGCGCAACGATCGTCGCCTGCCCGACGTGTGGCCGCATCGAGATCGACCTTCTGCCGCTCGTGGATGAGGTCGACAAGCATTTCCAGAAGCTCGGCTACCCGATTAGCGTGGCTGTGATGGGCTGTGTGGTCAACGGCCCTGGCGAAGCACGGGACGCCGACCTCGGTATCGCCGGCGGCAAGGGCAAAGGCGCTATCTTCCGCAAGGGTGAGGTCGTACGCATCGTGCAGGAAGCCGACTTCATGCCGGCGCTCATCGAAGAAGGCAACAAAGTCATCGCGGAGCGTTTCGGCGAAACGCCGCCCGAACCCGCCAATCCATCCACCAGCGACATCTTCACGCTTACTGAAGTCGCGAGGCCGGAGGCGCCGGGGCGTGTCGGCCGGCGATAAGCTATAACGTTCTGTCGATTAAAATCGGCAGCTTCAGATAGCTGCCGGGTTTTTATCTCACAGGTTGTAGCATATGGGATGCCAATAGCACGAAGATAAAGCAGGCCCGCTCATGGTTCGACAAGTACATCCTGAGACTGCCGAAGGGCTTTGCTTATTTTAGCAATCGATTCGGTAGAAGCTGACTGTAATGACAATCGATCTGAAGATAGCCTTCCTGCTCTTCTTCTTCGGCACTTGGGCCTTTTTAGGTATGATACCGTGGCTTACAATGGCCATAATCCAACGGGGCCGCGGCGCGCTGTTGGCGTTTCCGCTCGCCATTGCAGGCGCTTGGGCGGCGGGGGTGGCGGTGCCGCTGCTCGGCTTCGATGACGTTCGCGGCTTTTTCATCAGCCTCGGTGCGGCCGTAGCCGGCGGCGCCATCCTCTCGCAGGTCGGCTTCTATCTCGCACGATCGTTCGATTCACATTCGCAGGAGGAAAAGGATGGGCGAAGCATCACTGTCCACCATGTGGGCCCAAAGGCGCTTTGAAAAGCTAAGCGACTTCGCGACCACCGCTAAGGGTTACGGCTTTTCGGGCCTGGAGATAAACTACTCCGTTACGCCGGAGTCGCTAGAGGAGCTATTGGCTACCGTGCCCGTAAACGTCCCGAGCCTCCACGCCCCGATGCCCCGCGTCCAGGCGAAGAATGGCCAGTGGAGCGAAGACCTGAACCTCGCCGCGGTCGACGAGGAGGAGCGCCAACTGGCTATCGAGTGCACGAAGACGACAATCGACTGGGCAGCTAAAGTCAAGGCGAAAGCTGTAGTCCTGCACCTCGGCGGCGTCGGCAACGACATGTTCGACGCGGAGAAGCGGCTGCGAATACTATTCGACAGCGGCAAGTGGGACAGCGAAGAGATACCGGCGCTTCAGGAGGAGTGCCACCGGCTGCGTGCCGAAGGCGCCCCCAATTACTTCCCGAAGGCTAAGGAGACGCTGCACGAACTCGCCGCTCACGCCTCCCGCTACGGCGTAGCGCTCGGTCTGGAGGACCGTTACCACTATCACGAGATCCCTAGCATCGACGAAACGCTGGAGCTTCTCGATGAGTTCCCACCAGAGGCAGTCGGCTACTGGCACGACATGGGTCATGCCGAGGTCATCGGTCGCCTAGGGCTGTACGATAAGTACCGCTGGCTGCGAGAGGTCGGGTCGCGCTGCATCGGCAGCCATCTGCACGACGTGACAGGCATCGGCGACCACCGAGCGCCCGGCAACGGCGACGCCGACTGGGACGCCTGGCACACCAGCCCCCTGGCCCAGCCGCG
>WHTN01000108.1 GCA_009377715.1 Dehalococcoidia bacterium
CGGGTTGCCTGCTGGTATCGCTGTATACCCTGAGCGACTTCGGGGCCGTTTCGATCCTGCGCTTCGATACTCTCACTAGGCTCGTCTATTTGCACTTCACGGCCACTCTGGACAGGGTAGCCGCTGCCTCCGTAGCTTTGCTGTTGGTGGGCCTTGCGCTAGCAATATTGCTCTTAGAGTGGTGGAGCCGCGGCAGTGCACGCTATTTCGGACGAAATAGCCGTCCTCGTCCTACCAGAGTAAGACTGGGCGTATGGCGGTTCCCTGCCGTTGCGTTCTGCCTCGCTCTCGCCCTCGCCTCCCTTGGCCTACCTGCTGCGGTAATAACATACTGGCTGGTGCGCGGGATCCAAGAAGGGGTCGCCGTAGGGTTTGTGGGCGAGGACTTGCTCAATTCACTTTACGTGGCGGTGTTAGCGGCCGGCATCGGTCTGTTGGCGGCGCTGCCGATAGCGATACTTTCCGCCAGGAACCGCAGCCCACTCGCGCCGCTGCTTGAACGGTCGACCTATCTGGCGTACGCCTTGCCGGGCATCACCATCGCCTTGTCGCTCGTCTTCTTCAGCGTGCAGTATACGCCAGCCTTATATCAGACCATGTCGCTCCTTATCTTCGCCTACATCGTGCGTTCCTTGCCGGAGGCCGTGGGAGCGTGCCGCAGCAGCCTTTTGCAGGTCAACCCGCACACGGAAGAGGCAGCTCGCAGTCTCGGCAGCGGGCCAGTAGGAGTCTTCGCGAAAGTGACAGCCCCGCAAATCCTGCCCGGCATGGCGGCCGGCGCCAGTTTGGTCTTCTTGACCACTTTGAAAGAGTTACCAGCAACGTTGCTCCTCAGCCCTTTCGGCTTCGAGACCCTCGCGATCCGAATCTGGTCGCACTCGCAAGACGCGCAGTTCGCCTTAGCTGCGGTGCCTTCTTTGGTGTTGCTCTTGACAGCGGGCTTGCCATTAGCAATCCTAACTATCAGGGCCGGGAGATATGTCCGTGAGTGAAAGCTTCCTTGTCTGCGATAACTTAAGCAAGCGCTTCGACGATGTTCAGGCGGTGAAGGGCATCGACCTCCACGTAAAGCGGGGGGATATTCTGGGGCTGCTCGGGCCCAGCGGCTGTGGCAAGACCACTCTACTGCGGCTGCTCGCCGGCTTCGAGATGCCGGACAGCGGCAGTATCGAACTGGCTGGACGTATGCTGAGCGGGCCGAATGCGTTCGTGGCACCCGAGAAGCGGCGCATAAGCATGGTCTTTCAGGACTATGCCCTCTTTCCCCATCTGACTGTAGCGAGCAACATCGCTTTCGGCATGGGGAAAGGTGGCGATAAACGAAAGCGCGTCGAAGAGCTGCTGTCTCTGGTCGGCCTCGAAGGCAAGGGCCAGCGGATGCCTCACGAACTCTCCGGTGGCGAGCAGCAGCGGGTCGCCCTCGCGCGGGCCCTGGCCGCGCAGCCGGAGATAATCCTAATGGACGAGCCGTTCTCTAACCTCGATCAAGCGATGCGGGCGAGAGTCCGGTCCGAAGTGCGCCAACTGCTGGAGTCGCTCGACGTCACAGCGATCTTCGTAACCCACGACCAGGAAGAGGCGCTTAGCCTGGCGAAGCGAGTGGCCGTGATGATGGACGGCCGTATCCTTCAGACTGGCGAGCCGCAGGATATCTACCGCGACCCGGCCGACCGTCTGGTTGCGGAGTTCTTGGGCGATGCTAACTTCCTGCCGGCGGAGGTCCAAGATGGGTATCTGACCTGTGAACTCGGCCGCGTTCCGGCGAGCAACGGTCAGCAGGGCGCGATCGAGGTGATGGTGCGGCCGGAGAAGATAGCTGTCTCGCCGGAATCCAACTGCATCGCAGAAGTGGTCGGCATGGATTACTACGGCCATGACCAAATGCTAACTATGCGCCTACCGAGCGGACGGCTGGTGAAGATTAGGACGATGCCAACAACGAACGTGTCGTTGGGCCAGCAACTCGGCCTGCAAATAGGGGGCGACGTTGTTCCATTCCCCCGGCAGGGCTGATGCGGGCTGGCTGGCGCCGAAGAAGCTGCTAAGGCAACCGGTTTTTCTCGGTGCAGTCACCCTCTTTTTCATCCTTATAATCGTCTATCAGTTCTCGATCGACATCCGAGCGAGCCGCGGCGCGTCTATTACCGGCGACGAGCCGTTTTACCTGCTGACTACGCAGAGCCTGCTCCAGGACGGCGACCTCGATCTTACCCAGCAGTACGAACGCCAATCATATCGCGAATTCTTCGATCATCCTGACGGCCTCTGGCGTCAGTCCCTCCCGACCGAAGATGGTAGGCTGCTCAGCCCGCACAATCCCGGGCTATCCGTACTGTTACTGCCCGGCTTCGTCGCGGCAGGACTGCACGGCGCGCAACAGGAGCTGCTCGTAATAGCCGCTCTTACGTGGGCCTTTACTTTCGTCCTTGTAGCGAGAAGCGTAGGCGCATCGTTGGTTAGCTGGCTCGCAACACTAGCGGTAGCGCTTTCGGCCACGGGCTTCATCTACTCCACGGAGATCTATCCCGAAATGCCGGCGGCGCTTATGCTCGTGCTCTCTTTGCTAATCGTTCAAGGCAAAGATCGCCCCGGCACATTGAGCGCCATCGCCTTAGCGTTGACGCTAACGGCTATGGCCTGGCTTGGCGTCAAATACGTGCCGCTGGGGATGCTGGTTGGTGGCTATTTCCTGCTACGCGCGAAACAGGAAGGCAAGGGCACTCTGCTGGTTCTCGCCCTGCCTTCGGCCGTGGCCTACGTCTGGTTCCATCTAGCGACCTTCGGCGAACTTACGCCGTACAGCATCAACACCGTATACGCCGGCGACTCCACCCTGGAAGTCGCCAATTCGCACTTCACCTTCGGGGACCGGATTTACCGTCTATGGGGCTTGTTCATCGATCAGCGCTTCGGCCTAATCCGCTGGTCACCGGTCTTACTGCTGGCGTTGCCTGGCGTCATAGCTATGGTACGAAGCGGCCCGCTTCCCAGGCTCATGCTCTCGCTAATCATTACCCAAGTGCTCATAGCGACTTTCGTTGCCATTACGATGATGGGGTGGTGGTTCCCAGGGCGGACGCTCGCGACGGTGCTACCGCTGTTCGCACTGCCCATCGCGTTGGTGTTAAAGCAAGCGCCCATTTTGTTGCGCGCCGCGGCAGCGATCCTGGGGGCTTATTCTCTGGCGATCACGGCGGCGCTGGCCCATGCCGGCCGGACGAGCGAGATAACGATAGCCGTCGATCCCTTCGCTATGAGCAACGATATTTTCCAGGCGACGGCGCGGCTTTTCCCGAACTACACGGCTTGGGGAAACGAGACTGTAATTCTAACGATAGTCTGGCTTAGCCTGGCAGCGATAGTGATGACAAAGCTATCCCTGCCGTACCTAATGGCCGCCTTTGCAAGGATCAGCGGTCGAAAGGCCCATACTGGGCGATACGTCCTAAGACCGCACTAGACTAGAGAGCGTGTCCGCGCTTTGCGCACCGCTGCGCCGGTGGCGCTCGTTGGCGCTCTGGACGGCTTCCATAATCTCCATCGCCGCGCCCGTCTGCCGGCCGGCTTCGCAGACAGCCGCCACATCTTTAGGCAAACACTTACCGCCGTAGCCGCGCTCCGGCATCACAACCGTATGGCTTTCGCCCATGCGCCCGTCTTGCAGCCACATGGCGCGCACTAGGTCATAGTCCGTGCTGAAGGACTGGCAGAGGTCGTAGAACTCGTTGCAGAACGCAACTTTGAGGGCGAGAAACGAATTCTCCATGTACTTCACGATCTCAGCAGCGGTCGGCGTTACCAAGAAGTGACGAAGATTCGGGCCGTACGTGCCTTCGAATAAGTCGAGGACGTGCGACAACGCCGGTTCGTAGCCGCCGTAGATGTAAAACTCGCGGTTCGCGCGATTCCGATAGACGTGATCGACGGATTCACCCGCGTACTCGGGCATATAGACCAGCGGCTTGCGATACTGCCGTATCAATCGCTCGGTAGTGCCTATCGAGACCGTACTGTGGCAAACGATCGCCAATCGTGGGTCGGCGAGCGCGACTACCTCCTCTACGAGGCTGACGTCGCACTCGCCGTTCAGCAAGGATGGCGTCGGAACGCATACGAATACGAAGTCGGCGTCTCTTAAGTCTTCGACTCGAC
>WHTN01000032.1 GCA_009377715.1 Dehalococcoidia bacterium
GGTCAGTCGGCCAGATCGGCAATGACGAACACAACCAGATAAGGCTTGGCCGGGCTGGGCGCAAGCGCCTGATGGGAAGACGGCCAGAGGTTCGTGGATCGGTTATGAACCCGCGCGACCATCCGCATGGCGGTGGTGAGGGTAAGTCGCCGATAGGTCTGCCCGGGCCGAAGACTCCCTGGGGCAAGCCAGCGCTCGGCTATCGCACACGTGGACGTAAGCCATCCGATAAGTACATCGTACGCAGACGGTACACTAAGTAAGGAGCTACTTTGTCTCGGTCCACTAAAAAGGGGCCTTTCGTAGACCCCAAGCTAATGAAAAAAGTCGACGCGCAGAGGCGCGTGAGCCAGCGTGCCGTTATCCGAACCTGGTCGCGGGCATCGACGATAATGCCTCAGATGGTCGGCATGACGATAGCTGTTCACGATGGGCGTCGTCATGTGCCGATTTTCATAGCGGAGAATATGGTGGGCCATCGCCTTGGGGAGTTCGCCCCGACGCGTACTTTCCGTGGCCACGTTGGTAAATCGGAACAAAGAGCGCGCATGCGCTGATCAGGGATAAAGATGGAAGTTAAGGCCATAGCGAAAAACATCCGTATCTCGCCGCGACGCCTGCGGCCGCTTATACGGGAGCTGTCCGGCAAGCGCGTCGATGAGGTTATCGCCGCGCTGCGTTATGCGCCCACGCCACATGCCCGGACGGTCGCGAAGCTGGTTCGCTCAGCGGCGGCTAATGCCGAGAACAATTTTCAGATGGACCCGAGAACCCTAAGGATCACACAAATATATACTGGCGATTCCACTAAGCTGAAGCGCTACCAGGCTAAAGCCAGAGGACGCGCCGGCCTGGTACAGCGACGATTCTGTCATCTCACCGTCGTTGTGGAAGAAAGGGTGAGATAAGATGGGACAGAAGGTCCATCCGACAGGCTTCCGCTTAGGCTATATTTACGACTGGCGAAGCAAGTGGTATGCCGAAAAGGATTATCAAAGTCTTCTGCTGGAGGACTTGAAGATCCGCGGAACAGTCGAAAGCGGCCTAGGCGAAGCGGCGCTTTCGCGTGTAGAGATCGATCGTAATGCGAATCAGGTTACTGTGACTATCCACACTGCCCGCCCTGGAGTTGTCATCGGTCGCGGTGGACAGCGAGTAGACGAGATCCGAAACCGCCTAGAGTCGGTTACCGGCAAGCGTATCAAGGTTAACATCCATGAGATACGCGTACCGGAGCTAGACGCCACTTTGGTGGCCAAGAACATCGCCGAGCAGATCGAGCGGCGCGTAGCTTACAGGCGTGCGACGAAGCAGGCGGCCGCTCGCACTATGCAGCGCGGCGCGCAGGGGATCAAGATAAGCGCTTCAGGGCGTTTGGGTGGAGCGGAGATGTCCCGTAGGTATATCGAAAGGGTCGGCCAGGTGCCGCTCCATACTCTCCGCGCGGATATCGATTACGGCTTCGCCGAGGCGCGCACTACTTTGGGACGCATCGGCGTAAAAGTTTGGATTTACAAGGGGGAGATACTGCCAGAGGCCAGGTGGGTGGAGCCACCCCTGGAAGAGGCCGCAGCAGCACCGACCCCGGCACCGACGGAGTAAAAGGCTATGCCTCTACAACCAAAACGCGTCAAACATAGAAAACAGCACCGCGGCCACAGGCGTGGACAGGCGAACTCCGGCAATTCGATCGCTTTCGGCGAGTTCGCTCTGCAGTCGCTCGGCCGGGCTTGGATCGATAGCCAGCAGATCGAGGCCGCTCGCCGTGCTATAACGCACCATCTCAGGCGTGGCGGTAAGGTCTGGATACGGGTCTTCCCGGACAAGCCTGTGACGGCCAAGCCGTTGGAGACGCGTATGGGTAGTGGCAAGGGCAATCCCGAGTACTGGGTTGCTGTCGTGAAACCGGGCCACATCTTGTTCGAGGTGGCCGGTGTGCGAGAAGACATAGCTAAAGAGGCGATGCGCCTCGCCGGTCATAAGCTCCCAATCGACACGCGCTTTATAGTCAGAGATCACTCCACGATAGGAGAGTTGAGCCGTGCCTAACGAGGGAACGGAACAGCTGCGCAGGCTGTCAGATAGCGATCTGACGAAGGAATTAGAAGAAACGTACAGACGTCTCTTTACCCAACGCTTGCAGATGTCCACGCAGCAATTAGAAAACCATCGCGAGCTGGTCGGCACGAAACGCCAGATCGCTCGTATAAAGACCATCCAAAGGGAAAGGGAAATCGCCCGTCGGCCTACAACGGCGGATAAGGCTTAGGCAAATTATGGCAGGGTTAAGAGAGCGGACGGGCGTTGTAGTCAGCAACAAGATGGAAAAGACGGTTGTGGTGGCCGTAAGGACGTTGAAGGTACACCGTCTATACAGGAAGGCGATCCGGCGGACGCAACGGTACAAGGCTCACGACGCCGAAAACGCCTGTCACGTAGGCGATGAGGTAATCATCCGCGAGACGCGCCCGTTGTCGAAGGACAAGCACTGGCGCATCGTCCAAATCCTCGCTCGCCATGAGCTGATACGCTCACCTCAGCCGGAGGAGGAGATAGCGCCGGACATAGCGCCTGCTGCTGTCGAACCGGCTGCATCTGTAACCGCGCCCGCTGCCGTTGTAGAAACGGAAGCGACGGCCCCCGAGCCTGCGGTTGAAGAGGCTGAAGCCGTGGCCGTGGAAGCTGAGGCTGCTGCAGAGACCGAAGCACCGGCCTTAGAGCCGGCGGTTGAAGAAGCTGAAGTTGTGGTCGCGGAAGCTGAGACTGTTGTAGAGGAGCCGGAGGCAGAGGCGCAGGCGTTAACCGGCGAGGAGCCGGCTTTGACGGAAACGACGCCCACGGCCGAAGCGGAGAGCGCTGAAGAGATGGCCGAGCAAGCTGAACTCGAGGCTTCGATACCCGAAGCGGAAGCCGCTGAAGAAACGGCCGCTCCTATCGAGACGGCGCCCGAAGCTTCAGTCGCTACCGAGGAACCGGAAATGTCGGCCGCAGCAGGCGCCCATAGCGAAGAGCCGGCTGAAGGCAAAGAGGATGTGGTGGCGGAGGATGCCGAGGGAGAGAAGAAGGAATGATCCAGGACTATAGTAGGTTAAAGGTGGCCGACAATACTGGCGCCCGTGAGATTTCCTGCATACACATTATGGGCGGTTCCACTAGGCGCTACGCGACGGTTGGCGATACGATCGTCGCCTCCGTCAAGGTGGCCGCGCCGGGATCTGCTGTTCGCAAGGGTGACGTCGTAAAGGCTGTAGTCGTCAGGGTCGCTAAGCCGTACCGGCGAAAGGACGGCTCTTACATTCGCTTCGACGACAATGCGGCGGTGATATTGTCCGACCGTTTGAACCCGCGCGGCACTCGCATTTTCGGCCCAGTCGCCAGGGAACTGCGCGACCACAACTTTATGAAGATCGTCTCGTTGGCGCCGGAGGTTGTGTAATGAGAGGCATTAAGCGGAACGATACGGTTATGGTTATCTCTGGCAAGGAGCGTGGTCGTCAGGGCACAGTGAGGCGCGTGCTGCCGTTAGAGAATAGGCTCGTTGTTCAGGGCTTGAACATGATCAAGCGACATCAACGCCCCCGTTCTATGCAGCAGCCGGGCGGAATCATAGAGAGGGAAGCGCCGTTTCAGATATCGAACGTGATGTTGATCTGCAAGAACTGCAACCGCCCGACGCGCGTCGGTTATCACAAGCGCCAGGACGGCACTAAGGTGCGCATCTGTAAGCGCTGTGGACAGGATATCGATTAGCAATGACGATACAAACTTTGCCGCGTTTGAAAGAGCGCTACCAGCAGGAAGTTGTAGCGGCCCTTATGCAGGAGTTCGCCTATGGCAACATCATGCGTGTGCCGCGGCTCTCTAAGATCGTCGTTAACGTCGGGCTCGGCGAGGCGGTGCAAAACGCCAGAGCGCTCGATGCCACAACGGGCGACCTCACCGCGATAACTGGGCAGAAGCCCGTGATAACCCGCGCTAAGCGCTCGATCGCTAACTTCAAAATCAGGACCGGTTTGCCCATTGGAGTGATGGTCACCCTACGGGGCGACCGTATGTACGAATTCCTAGACCGTTTGATAAATGCAACGTTGCCGAGAATCCGCGACTTCCAGGGCGTCCCGCGAGAGGCATTCGACGGTCGCGGCAACTATTCGCTGGGTCTGCGTGAGCAGATAATTTTCCCAGAGATCGAATACGACAAGGTAGATCACATCCGAGGCTTACAGTTTACGTTTGTGACGACAGCTCAAAGCGATGAAGAGGCGAGGCGCCTCTTAGAGCTTATGGGTATGCCGTTCGCTCGCAGAGAAGGATAACAGCATGGCAAGGCTAGCGATGATCGTTAAGGCGCAAAAAGAGGCCAAATATAAGACCAGGCAGAAGAACCGTTGTCATCGCTGTGGTCGCGCCCGGGCGTACATTCGCATGTTCGGCCTTTGCCGTATCTGCTTTCGGGAGTTGGCCCTCGTAGGCTACCTACCCGGAGTTAAGAAGTCGAGTTGGTAGAGGAATATCGCCGATGTCAATGACCGACCCTATAGCCGATTTCATCACCCGCATCCGAAATGCGGCTGCTGCCCGTCACGAATCCGTCCCTGCGCCAGCGTCAAAGGTCAAAGAGGCGATGGCTGAGGTGCTTAAGCAGGAAGGGTACATAAAAGATTACGAGACTTATACTGATGGGCCGCGGCGGTATATTCGGTTACATCTATCCTATCGGGATGGTCGAGAGCCGGTGATAAGCGGGTTGCGGCGGATAAGCAAGCCAGGCCTACGGGTTTACGTGGGGCGCGGTGAAATACCGCGGGTTTACGGTGGTCTAGGCATTGCGCTTATCTCTACGCCTCGAGGCGTGATGACCGGCCGCGATGCCTGGCGGCAGCGGTTGGGTGGAGAAGTCCTGTGTTACGTATGGTAGGGATACAGTTATGTCTCGAATAGGGAAAATGCCAATACCAGTGCCTTCCGGGGTGCAGGTCGATATTAACGGCGACGAAGTGTCGGTGAAGGGGCCGCGCGGCGAACTCAAGCGCCGCATCCCAACCGAAATTCGTATCCACCAGGAAGACGGGCGGCTCCTCGTCACTCGCTCCAGCGACCAGCCGAGGCACCGGGCCTTACACGGCCTGATTCGCAGCCTGTTGGCCAATATGGTGACCGGCGTCGATCAAGGCTTCACTAAGACGCTGGAGATCCAGGGCACGGGCTACCGTGCCCAAAAGCAAGGTGACAAAGTGGTCATACAGGTTGGATACTCGCATCCGGTCGAGGTCGATCCGCCCGCCGAAATTAATTTCGAGGTGGAGGGCACGAGCCGGATCCTAGTCCAGGGTATCGACAGGGAGCTAGTGGGCCAGGTAGCCGCTAACATAAGGGAGATCCGTCCGCCTGAACCGTACAAGGGTAAAGGCATTCGCTACCTCGGCGAGTACGTTCGCCGGAAGGCTGGCAAGGCAGGTAAGCGATAATATGAAAGGTAAGGGCACAGCCAGGGCTGCTCGTGTACGCCGGCACATCCGCGTACGCAATACACTTAAGGGTACGCAAGAACGGCCGCGACTCTGCATCTTCCGCAGCGCCAATCATATCTATGCGCAGGTTGTGGATGACATCAAAGGTCATACTCTGGCTGCAGCGTCGGATTTGGACGAGGCCGTCCGAACGAAGCTCAGCGGTAAGAATAAGACGCAGGTCGCGGAGTTAGTGGGCGATTTAATCGCCAAACGCTCCATCGACCAGGGCGTAAAGACGGTCGTGTTCGATCGCGGCGGCTTTCATTATCATGGCCGTATAAAGGCCCTAGCCGATGCGGCGCGCAAAGCCGAATTGCAGTTTTAGAATTGGGTATACATCACATGCCAAACCTATCGAAGTATATGCAGCTGGCCCTTAAGGTCGACCCTGAGGGGCTGGACCTGACGGAGAAAGTGGTCTTCATCAACCGCGTCGCTAAAGTGGTGAAGGGTGGGCGTCGCTTTAACTTCACGGCCGTCGTCGTCGTCGGAGATGGTCGGGGACATGTTGGTATCGGCATGGGGAAAGCGCACGAAGTTCCGGAGGCGATCCGGAAAGGGGCCAGCGTAGCCAAGCGCAGCCTCATTCGCGTGCCCATGGACGGCAGCACGGTGCCGCACCCCATCCGGTCCAGGTTCGCGGCGTCCGATATATTGATTAAGCCTGCGCCGCCAGGGACCGGGCTTGTGGCCGGCGGAAGCGCCCGTATCGTCTTGGAGATGGCCGGTGTCCACGACGTTACGGCCAAGTCCCTCGGCAGCAGCAATCCAGTCAACCTCGTGAAGGCCACGATGAAGGCCCTTTCCGAACTGCGTGAAGTTAAACGCAAGCAAAACGGCCAAGCCGTTGCCGTAGCGGCAGCAGTTACTGGTGACGAAAGTGGCTAAGCTGCGAATTAAGTGGGTTAAAAGCGCTATCGGCTATGAGAAAGACCAGGGTCGCACGATCAGGGCCCTCGGCCTTCGCAGGCTCAACCATACAGTCGAACATAGCGACTCGCCGAGCGTGCGTGGTATGATTAATAAAGTCAAACACCTCGTTGCCGTAGAAACGGTGGAGGAGTAGTTAGTGCCTGCGCATTCTCTTTCAGCCAATCAACTAAAGCCGCCCCCCGGCTCGCGCCATAGCCGCAAGCGGGTCGGACGCGGCAACGCCAGCGGCCACGGCACTTATTCCGGCAAGGGTATGAAGGGTCAAAAGGCCCGTGCTGGACGCAAGCCACGCCGGGGTTTTGAGGGCGGACAGCTGCCGTTGATCCGGAGGCTCGCGCGCAAGCGGGGATTCGTCAATATCTTCCGGGTCGAGTACACGCCCGTGAACCTGGCGCGTTTGGATAAATTCCCGGCCGGTTCTACGATAAGCCCTACCAGCCTCCAGGAAGCGGGTGTAATTAAGGATAGCGGTAAGCCTATTAAGATCTTGGCCGACGGCGAGCTTACTAAATCGTTCACAATTCAGGCCCATAAGTTCTCGCAGACTGCCCAAGAGAAGATCGAGGCGGCTGGCGGTCGCGCAGAGGTGATTACGTAATGAGCTTTATGGGAGGAACGGTTGGCAACCAGCAGACTGGCGGGCGCCCGCGTCTGCTGCAAGCTGCACTGGATGCATTTGGCCAAGCTGACATACGCAGCAAAATACTCTTTACACTGGCTATGTTAGTGGTATTCCGCTTCGTCGCCCACGTTCCGGTGCCGAATATCGATCCGATCGCCTTGGACACGATCTTCAGCGAAAACGCCGTCCTCGGGTTCCTTAACATCTTCAGCGGCGGCGCCTTGGAGAACATGAGCATCGCCGCCCTGGGCGTTTACCCTTATGTTACTGCATCCATCGTCATGCAGCTCATGGTGCCGCTGGTGCCGAGCTTACAGGCCCTCTCTCGCGAAGGTGAGGGTGGCCGCCGGCAAGTGCAAATATTTACCTACTATCTTTGCGTCCCGATGGCGATCCTTCAGGGCTACGGCCAGCTTTTCTTGATCCAGCAACTAGGCGGCATCAGCGGCGTCGGTTTGTCCGGCGGCGATTTCATGCCCACCCTTTCCGCTATCGCTTCGCTGACGGCGGGCACCATGCTTTTGGTCTGGATCGGCGATTTAATTACTGAGAGCGGCATCGGCAACGGCATATCGGTCATAATCGTGGGCGGTATTGTCGCTGGTTTACCTCAGTTTGTCGGCCAAGAGGTGTACACAAGCACTAACGTCGTAGGCATTTTTATTCTGGCGCTGGTGGTGCTCGGACTGCTTTACGCGATCGTCGTGTTTCAGGAAGCTCAACGCCGTGTGCCTGTGCAGTACGCTCGCAGCCTTTTCCGCGGCGGCCGTATGTATCGTCAGTCTGGACAGACGCATATACCGCTGCGCGTAAACTCGGCCGGCATGATCCCCCTGATCTTCGCGTTCTCCATCATGATATTTCCGTCGTATGCTGCGAGTATCTTGGCCGAGTCTGAGACGGGCTGGATCGCCAGCTTCTCGGAATGGGTGAGGGATATCTTCGATCCCACGTCATGGGTGTACTGGACGATCCTCTTCTTTATGTCGGTGATCTTCACTTTCTTCTATACGATGGTCGTCTTCCAGCAGCAGAACCTCTCCGAGAACCTGCAACGGCAAGGTGGATTCATACCGGGGATTAGGCCTGGGAGGCCGACAACCGAGTACTTGACCCGCGTCATCACGCGCATTACCTGGGCAGGTGCTATTTTCCTTGGCCTAGTGGCGATAGTGCCATTCCTCGCCTCCGGTCTAACCGGCGATCAAAGTTTAGGACTAAGCGGCCAGAGTGCTACGTCGCTGGGTATCAGTAGTACGGGCCTTCTTATCGTGGTGGCGGTTGTGTTGGATACCATGCGTCAGTTGGAGGCGCAGTTATTGATGCGCCGTTACGAGGGCTTTATCCGCTGACGCTAGTTTGCGATAGAAATTGCATATAATCTTAATCGGGCCGCCAGGTTCAGGCAAAGGCACTCAGGCAAACCTCCTTACAAAGCTGCTAGCAGTGAACTATATTGCTACTGGCGATATGTTTCGCGAAGAAGTAGCCAAGGGCACTGAACTAGGGAAACTCGCCAAAGTGTATATGGACAGAGGCGACTACGTGCCCGATGAGATTACTATCGATATGTTGCTCAAGCGCCTGGAAAACACGCCGAAAAATGGCGTACTGTTGGATGGTTTCCCACGCACGGTAGGGCAAGCACAAGCTTTAGATGATGCCTTAGCGAAAAGAGATACCGCAATAGATAAAGTAGCCTACATAAACGTATCTGAAGAGGAGTTGACCCGGCGACTTGGCGGTCGTTTAATCTGCGAACGTTGCCGTTCGGTTTACAACGAAGCCACGCATCGTTCGAAGCGTACCGGCATTTGCGATCGGTGCGGAGGTATGTTGTACCAGCGCGAGGATGATAGACCGGAAGCCGCGCGTCGCCGCTTATCGGTCTATTTTCAACAAACGACTCCGGTACTTGAATACTATCGAAAACAGGGGAAGCTTGCTGAGGTTAGCGGTGAAGGGCCTATTGAGGATGTAACCTTTGCGCTTTTAACCGCATTTGGCGCCGCTTCTGTGCTGCCGGACTAGATGATGGCTATAGTTCTAAAATCACGAGACGAGATTACTGTAATGCGCGAGGCTGGACGCGTCGTTGGCGAAGTCCTTCAAATGCTGGCTGAGGTAGCTAAGCCCGGCGTTAAGGAGAAGGACCTCGATGAGATAGTCCAGAAGGAATACAGCAGACGCAAGGTTACGCCTACCTTTCTAGGCTACGGCTACCCGGCCTATCCAGCCACTGTATGCGTTTCCGTGAACGACAAGATCGTCCATGGTATACCCGGGGATTACGTCTTCCAAGAAGGAGACATCGTTAGCATCGACTTGGGCGCCACGTATAAAGGTTTCGTTGGTGATTCGGCCATAACTGTTGCAGTTGGGCAGATCACCCCGGAAGCGCAAAAGCTTATCGATGTTACCCGTGAGTCGCTATACCGGGGCATCGCCGCGGCGAAACCTGGGGTGCGTATCGGCGCGATCTCCTGGGCGGTGCAGAGCTACGTAGAATCGGAAGGCTATTCCGTAGTTCGTGAGTACGTCGGCCACGGGGTTGGGCGGGAGATGCACGAAGACCCGCAGGTGCCGAATTTCGGCTCGCCGGACCAGGGTGTCGTTTTGCGGCCCGGGATGGTTATTGCTATTGAACCGATGGTTAACATCGGTGATTGGCGCACAAAGCGTGATAAGGACAAATGGACTGTACGAACTGCTGACGGTAGTCTCTCCGCTCACTTCGAGCACACGATAGCCATAACGGACGATGAGGCCGAGATACTGACACTCCCCTAAAGTCGCGATTTGCGCTATAATGATTGTTTGAAGGCATCGAAGATCTCTTTTTATGGCAAAAAGTAAAGAAGTAATTGAAGTAGAGGGTATAGTGAAAGAAGCGCTGCCCAACGCTATGTTCCAGGTGGAACTGGCGAATGGGCATCGTGTCCTGGCGCATGTCTCAGGCAAAATGCGTTTGCATTTTATCCGCATTCTGCCCGGCGATAGAGTCCTGGTGGAGCTTTCGCCTTACGACTTGACCCGTGGACGGGTCACTTACCGAATGCGGTAGGCTGAGGGAGGCTTGTTTTTGAAAGTCAAGGCTTCAGTGAAAGCGCGTTGCGATAAATGCAAGATCATCCGCCGTCATGGCGTTGTTCGGGTGATCTGCTCCAACCCGCGACACAAGCAGCGGCAGGGTTAACAGCTACGGAGGTTAAGGATGGCACGTATCGCTGGAGTAGACGTACCGAACGATAAGCACATCGAAATTTCTTTGCGCTACATCTATGGCATCGGCCAGAAGAGCTCAAAGGATATTTGCACGAAGGCCAATATTTCACTCGATACTAAAGTACGTGACCTGACAGACGAGGAGATATCCCGTCTGCGTGAGGTCATCGACCGCGATCATATAGTTGAGGGTGAATTGCGTCGGGAGATACGCCAAAATATCCAACGCCTGATCGAGATCAACTGCTATCGTGGCATCCGTCACCGCAGGGGCCTTCCGGTGCATGGACAGCGTACGCGGACGAACTCGCGAACGCGTAAGGGCCCGCGTAAGACGGTTGCCGGTAGGCGCCGCGCTGTTGCTAAGAAGTAGTACAGGTTGATTCGGGGGGTAGCATGACGCAAAGAAGAGAGCGAACGCGAGGTAGACGGCGTGAACGCAAATCCGTACCACGCGGTTTCGCTTATGTTCAATCGACGTTTAATAATACGCTCGTAACTTTGACGGATCCCAACGGTAACGTCTTAGCTTCCACTAGTTCGGGCAGCGTTGGCTTCAAGGGTTCTCGTAAGGGGACGCCGTTCGCGGCAGGCTTGGCCGCTGAGACCGCAGCTCGTAGAAGCATGGAACACGGGTTACGCCAGATCGACGTGTTGGTGAGGGGGCCCGGTAGCGGTCGCGAGGCAGCTATTCGCTCGCTACAAGCTGCTGGTTTGAGCGTGTTAAGCATAAAAGATGTTACCCCTACTCCCCATAACGGTTGTCGGCCGCCTAAGCGGCGACGTGTATAAGTTCTCACATTTACGAAAGTAGAGGCACCATATGGCTCGTTACACTGGCCCTGTCTGTCGTATCTGCCGACGCGCTGGGATCAAGCTTTACCTAAAAGGCGAGAAGTGCTTTACGAAATGCACTATCGATCGCCGGCCGGTCCCCCCCGGCGAGCGTGCCAACGCCCGTAGACGAAAAGTCTCGGACCGTGGTTTGCAGCTGCGCGAGAAACAGAAGGCCCGCTACACGTACGGTGTGCTAGAGCGCCAGTTCCGTCGTTACTACGAGGAAGCCGTCAGGCGGCCTGGGGTAAGCGGCGAGAATTTGGTGAGGCTGTTGGAGATGCGGCTGGACAACATCGTCTTCCGTCTCGGGTTCGCGGATTCGCGCAACCAGGGTAGGCAATTAGTGCGGCACGGACACTTCAGTGTCAACGGGCGCAAGGTCAACATCCCTTCGTACTCGGTGCGCATCGGCGATGTTATCGCTTGGACAGAACGAGGGCGTCGGAGCGAGATATTTAAGGTTGTGCAGGAGCAGATCGCCTCGCGCGGTGTATTATCGTGGCTCAGCATCACCACCGACACGATGGAAGGGCGTCCGATCGCTCTACCGGAAGTCCCGGAACTCGACCTCCGGTTCAACCCGAACGTAATTATCGAACATTACGCCCGTTAACTAGACATAATATATACATAAGATTTGAGGTAGGTGGTCAACCTTGGTGCAAGCGACCGAACAAGAAATACAGGCTCCTGAGATAAGGGTAGATGAAGAAGGTGAGAATTATGCGCGCGTGATAGCCGAGCCGCTCGAGCGTGGCTTTGCTACCACGCTAGGCAATGCGCTTAGGCGTGTTCTTCTGAGCGGCCTTCAGGGAGCTGCGGTGACGTCGGTCCAGATCGATGGCGTTTTGCACGAGTTCACTTCGATCCCGCACGTGAAGGAGGACGTAATCGAGTTCCTCCTAAACGTTAAACAAATTCGGCTGCGACCCTTGATCCCTCGTCCGGCCAAGATGATGCTCGACATCAACGGCAGGGTTGGCGCAGTCACTGCCGGCGACATTCAGGTCCCGACCGAATACGAGATCATCAACCCCGACTCCTATCTGGCAACTTTGGACTCCGGGGATGCGAATCTCCACGCTGAGTTCACTGTGGAGCTGGGGCGCGGCTACGTGCCGGCGAGCCATGGCGATGGGCAGATCATCGGTGTGATACCTGTCGATGCCATCTTCACGCCTGTAGTCAAGGCGAACTATCATGTGGAGAGGACGCATCTGGGCCAGGAGACGAACTTAGAGAGATTGGTGCTCGAGGTCTGGACGGACGGCACAATCGGTGGTGTGGAAGCCGTTGCTCAGAGTGCGGAGATGCTTTCTGGCTCCTTCGCATACTTCGCTAACCTCAGCAAGCCTATGCCTACGGTGACCGGTCGCGGCCTTGCTGCAGGAAAGGTTATCGCTCCAGAACTCTACAACATGCCGGTGGAAGATCTCAACCTTTCAGTGCGCGCTTACAACTGTCTAAAGCGGAGCGGCATTATGACCGTCGGACAGATCTTAGAGAAGAGCGAAGAAGAGTTGCTAGGACTACGGAACTTCGGTCGTAAGTCCTACGATGAGATGCGCGCCCGCTTAATAGAGTTGGGCATCCTTAAGCCTGACGATACTTCGTTGCTGGCGCCCTCGTCGATGGTCGAGCCGCCGTCGGTGATGGAGGAAGAGATGCACCCCGCTATCGCTCAGGCCCAGAAAGGCAGCGATGAAACGGAAGATGGAGAAGAGATGCCGGAATGGCAGCGCCAGTTGCTGCGCTTACGCAGAGAGGTAAAGGATGAATAGCTATGCGCCATCGCTACGGCTATCGTAAATTAGGAAGGCCGACGGCCCACAGGATGCTGATGTTGCGCAATCTGGTCACTGATCTCTTACGCCATGAGCAGGTGATTACCACTGCGGCTAAAGCCAAAGAAGCTCGCAATATGGCCGAACGCGTGATCACATTGGGCAAGCACGGCAGTCTTCAGGGGCGGCGTGCCGCCCTACGCGTAGTCTCGGATAAAGACGTTGTGCAGAAGCTCTTCGATGATCTAGCCCCACGTTATGCAGAACGGCCTGGGGGATACACACGCATCGTTAAGATAGGGCCGCGCCGCGGCGATAGCGCGTCGATGGTACAAATAGAGCTCGTTTAGCGATGAGCAAAAGCTTTTTGGCGTGTCAGGGATCGAACAGCCATCCGAAGAGTTGCGCAGGCTTGCCCTGTTGTTGGAGTACGACGGCACAGCGTATAGCGGCTCCCAGTTCCAGGGAAACGCTCCTTCGATTCAATGCGAGTTGGAGAAGGCCATCCAGCAGCTAGTTGGTGAGGCTATTCGAGTCAAGATGGCAGGTCGTACGGATGCTGGTGTCCATGCCAAGGGGCAAGTTGCCTCTTTGCTAACGAAAGCGGACTATCGCACGGAAGAATTTGTGAACGCTTTGAACTATTATCTACCGGGTGACATCGCTGTAAAGGATGCGAAAGACGTTCCGCTATCGTTCGACGTTAGGCGGGATGCTACAGCTAGGACTTACCGCTATGCGATCTACAACGGCTCCCAACGCTCGCCGCTGTTGAGCCGTACCGCCTGGCAGGTGCTACAGCCGCTCGATATCACAGCGATGAGGCAGGCGGCGGGCTATCTCATCGGGCGTCACGATTTCGCATCCTTTGCCCCGGCTTCGGAGAGATCGACTCGGCGTGAGGTTTACCAGGTGGACGTGTGCCGCCAGGATGATTTAACTACCATCGATATTGAGCGAACGCCTTCCTACGGCATCAGGTCCGACGTACCGTCGGAGCTTTGACCGACGTCGGCTTAAGTCGTTCGACCGTTGAACAATTCAAAGGCCTGGTGGATGCTCCGCAGCCTGGGGTTGCTGGGCCGACTGCCCCGTCACATGGGCTGTGCCTGATGTCAGTGCGTTATAACGATATGGAGTTTGGTTGGGAATGACTGCGCAAAAAACGATGAAGACCTACACGGTTAAGGGCAAAGAGATCAATAAAGAATGGCATGTGCTCGATGCCGACGATCAGACGTTGGGTCGGCTCGCGACTAACGCTGCGAAGCTTCTAATGGGTAAGCATAAGCCGACCTACTCGCCCCATTTGGATATGGGCGACTACGTCATTGTTATCAATGCGGATAAAATCCGGGTGACGGGCAACAAGCGTCAGGATAAGCTCTACTACCGGCATTCCGGCTATCCGGGCGGCATAAAGTCGGTGACACTCGGGCGGTTGCTGGATACAAAACCGACCAGGGTTATCGAAAGCGCCGTGAAAGGAATGCTCCCCCACAACCGGTTGGGGCGCCATCAGTTTAAGCACCTCAAAGTCTACGCTGGAGCGGAGCATCCTCACGCTTCGCAGATACAAGGCCAGGAGAGCTAACATGCAGGAAACCGTACTGCCTCAAGGACATTACTACGAAGGCGTCGGCCGCCGTAAGACGACGATAGCTCGCGTTCGAATATACCAAGGCACCGGCAACATCGTCGTCAACGGGCAGCCGCTAGAGCACTTTTTGCCCCGCGCTGACCATCAAGCGACCGTGCGTAGGACGCTCGAAACGATGGACTTATCTGATAAGTACGATGTTAGCGCGAAGGTGTCTGGAGGCGGCGTAACCGGCTGGGCCGGGGCCATCGTTCAGGGCATCGCTCGCGCCCTCGTTACAGAGGATGAGGGGATGCGCAGCAGCCTGCGCCGCGCAGGATTCTTGACCCGCGACCCGCGAGTTAAGGAACGCAAAAAGCCTGGACTCAAGCGCGCCCGGAAGGCCCCTCAGTACACAAAGCGTTAATCTTGTTGCTATCTGAAAATACGCTCATGATTGCATGAGCGTATTTTCTTTTAAATCGTGACGGGCACTATGTACGTATGCGTGCAAGCGGCGATTCGACAGATACATCAAGAAGTCGAAGGCTCAACTATGAACGGCCCTTCTCCGCTCACCCCGAGCCTATCGAGGGCCATTGTCCGTCATTGCGAAGCGCCGTTGGCTCTGAAGCAATCTCAGCCCGTTTACTTACGGTCGTTGACCGTCCCGTACATTAGCTTTAGTTAAGCTCTACTCAGAGATTGCCACGGCCTCGCAATGACTTGCGGTACCACTCATGGATTTCAGTTACGTTTTTACGCCTGAAAGGAATATCTTGGCTGCCTGTAACGTCGGCGTTGGCGTTGGCTCTACGCCGTTCAGGAGCGCCAGATAATAGCTCACGTAATCGCCATAGAGTATACCGGTCATGATCTGGGCCAGCGGGCAACCGGGTTCAACGTCCACTATCTCGTGCTCTACTTCGGCGGTTTCTAACGCTTGCCGAGTGGCCTCATAGTGCAAAAGTATGCGCGGCTGCAGGCTGTCCGAGCGCAGCAGGATTACGAAAGCGCGCTCCCTAAGATCGTCCGGCATAGCGTACCCGACTATGGAATTGTGGTTGGCTTCGGGCAGCTCCTCGTAGAAGCTCCAGACCTTGCTGTTCTCGTTGAACTGCGTCTTCCAGCGATGTGCGACCTCGCTTAAGTGCCCGGCCCCGTACACCACCGGTAAACGTCCATGCAGCTTCAGCGCCAGCCGCTTCGCTGGATTGGCAGATGTCGGCACGTCGGCGTCTAGCTGGTCTCGTAGCTTCTCGATGGCGGCGCAGGTTTCCCGAACATCGGCATCGAGGTCGACGAGGAGTTCCAGCTTCTCCGCAATGGCGAGCAGCAGTAGCAAGCTGTAACTGAGGGCGGCTCGTGGCTCTGCTTCATAGGTGAAAGGTAGGGCCGGGATCTCGTTGTTCCGCGCTAGAGTCAAGAGGCGGCCGCCTGTGGTTATAGCGATCTTCTTCGCCGTTAGCGGCAACGCCTCGCGAAAAGCAGAGAGCACTTCTTCGGTGTTGCCGCTGTAGCTGGAGGCGATTATAAGCGTGCGTTCGTCGACGAATGGCGGCAGATGGTAGCCGCGTTGATTGAAGACGGGCACAGTGCTTTGCAAAGAGGCGAGCGACCTCATGATGTCGCCGCCGATGGCCGAGCCGCCGACGCCTAGGAGAACGACTTTATCGATGTCAGCGTAGTCGGAGGGCAGAGAGAAGGCCTGGCCCTGCTGCCAGGCTTCTCGACATTGTTCTCCCAGTTCTCTTATCCATCCCAACATCCCTTGTGGGTCTAGCGTTTGATAGATGCTAGCGCCGTCCAAGTCATTCATACTACGCCGGCCAACTCCTTACCCGCTGTCAGCAACTCTTGTACCTTCGATTCCTGTTGGACTTCCGTGTAAATGCGCAAGAGAGGCTCTGTGCCGGAAAAGCGTATTAAGAGCCAACCGCCCCCCTCCAGGTGAAAGCGAAAGCCGTCTTCCGCGGCGTCAATGTCTGTCACAGCTAGGCCGGCCAAGGTTGTCGGCCTGTTTTCATTGATCCTGCGCATGATAGTCGAACGGTCGTCGCCTGTGAGGTGCACGTCCGCTCGATCGTAGTAGTGCTGGCCGACCTTCGCGTAAAGGTCTGCAAGCAGCTCGGACGGCTTGCGGCCTGTGCGGGCCATGAGATCGAGGAAGTACAGCGCCGAAACGAGGCCGTCACGCTCCGGCACGTGGCCACGAAAGCCGTAGCCGCCGCTCTCTTCGCCGCCCATCAATGCGTCGACCTCCATCATCTTCGGTCCGATGAATTTGAAGCCGACCGGCATCTCATAGACCGAGACGTTATAAAGTTCACCCAAGCGGTTCACCATGCGGGTCGTCGTTATCGACTTTACCAGCGGGCCGCGCTCGCCCCGCACTTCGAGCATGTAATGGGCTATCAGGGCGAAAACCTGTAACTGGTTTATGAAAACGCCGTTTTCGTCGATGATACCGATGCGGTCCCCATCGCCATCGGTGGCGAGGCCAACGTCCGCTCCATGCTCACGGATGGCAGTCACCAGAGGCGGTAGGTTGCGGGCGATCGGCTCAGGATTGAACATATCGGGAAATGCCGGATTCATCTCATCGCGGATCTCCCAGACCTGCGTCTTCCCGCCGTACAGGGCTGTCTTCAGCCAGCCGCGCGCCGCGCCATGCATTGAATCTACGACCACCTTAAGGCCGGCTTTCTTCAAACCTTCGATGTCCACTAGCCGGTTTAGCTGCTCGAAGTAAGCTGGCTGAGGATCGAATGGGTCTAAAATGTCGGCGTTTTTAGCCTCAGCAATGGACATTCTTTTTACGCCGCGGCTATCCTGCGCGGTGATGGCTTCGATCCCTTGCTCCAGTTGCGCTACTACTTCTGGCGAAGCGCTGCCGGCGTAATCGGGCTTGTACTTCAGCCCGTTCCAGATCGCTGGATTATGGCTGGCGGTAATGACTATGGCGCCGCCGGCGCCCTTCTCTAGGATCGCGTAGCTAATAGCCGGCGTTGGGGCCGGGCGGCTACACAGCCAGACCTTAATATCGTTGGCGGCGACAACCTCGGCCGCGGCAGCAGCGAAATCGTCCGAAGCGAAACGCGTATCGAAACCGATGACCAGGCCGCGGTCTGCCAGCCCCGTCTCCTGAAGGTATTGCGCGACGCTTTGAGCGCAGACGCGCACGTTGGCGAAGGTGAAGTCCTCCGCGATTATAGCGCGCCAGCCGTCGGTGCCGAACTTAATAGGTGATGTCATATCAAAAATACTTCCAGACTAGGCGCTTGCCGATGAAGGTCGTAGGCGGTCGATGTGCTGGGCCGCCTCCGATAAATCCTTAATCGTATCCACCGATTTCCAAAAAGCTGTGCTCTTAAAAGCGTACATTCGATTTTCCGTCGCCAATTGTGGGAACGTGCTCGTCTCGTGGTCGCCGACGTCTGGTAATAGCGTAAAGAACTCGCGAGATAGCACATAGACCCCGGCGTTGATCCAGAACGGTAGCTCCGGCTTCTCACGGAAGCTGGCTACGCCGCCACCGTCTCTTATATCGATGATTCCGTAGGGGCTGTTAAGCGGCGTCACCATTATGGTGGCCGTGGCGGCCTTTTCTTTGTGGTAGGAGAGCAGCGGCGACAACGACTGGTTGGTGAGGACATCGCCGTTGGTGGCGATGAACACATCTTCTGTGTTCGGAGCAAGGGCGAATCCCGCCTTCAACGCCCCGCCCCTACCCAGCGGCTCATCTTCGACGTTATAGCCGATGCTTAGCCCCCAGCGTCTGCCGTCCTGACAGTACTCTTGTAAAACTTCCGCTCGATAGCCGCAGAGTAGTATGACGTCCGTCACGCCTTCCTCGCGCAGCCACGCTAAGTGATAGTCGATGAGTGGCCGCCCGTCCAACTCAACCATCGCCTTTGGACGGTCATCCGTTAAGGGCCTTAGTCTCTCACCTTTGCCGCCTGCGATCACTAACGCGTACATTATTGATTCACCTTATCGCTATGAACGTTTATAGTAGCCAGCACTAATAATACATTGGAATGCCGCGGCATTCCAATGATTAAGGTGTCGTATCGACTAGCTGACCGTGCGTTCTGGTTCTGAAAGGCCAGCCGCTCGCCTCAAAGCGTCTGCTTTATCTAGACGCTCCCAGGGAGTATCGATGTCGGTGCGGCCGAAGTGGCCGTACGACGCCGTAGCCCAGAAGATCGGGCGGCGCAGATCGAGATCCCGGATGATCGCTCCAGGACTAAGGTCGAAATGCTCCTTGATAAGTTTCAAGATGACCTGTGGGTCGACGTGATGGGTGCCGAACGTCTCGATTCCGATGCTTATCGGCTGACGATGGCCGATGGCGTAGCAGACCTCTAGCTCAAGACGGTTGGTAAGGCCAGCAGCGACCACGTTCTTCGCAACGTAGCGCGCAGCGTAAGTGGCTGAGCGGTCGACTTTGCTCGGGTCCTTGCCGGAGTAAGAGCCGCCGCCATGGCGGGCGCTTGTCCCGTACGAGTCCACTATGTTCTTGCGCCCGGAAAGGCCGGAGTCGCCGGCTGGTCCGCCTAAGATGAAGCTGCCGCTCGTATTGATGTGGATCGACTCGTCGTCCAGGCCATCCATCCAGGGGCCGAGCACCGGAGTGACCACGTGGTGCACGATGTCATCCCATAGTTGCTTGCCTTCAATGCCCGGGTCGTGCTGAGCAGCAACTACGACTGTGTTGAGGCGCTTAGGCAGGCCGTACGAGTACTCGGCGGTGACTTGCGACTTGCCGTCTGGCCGTAGGTAAGGGATGACGCCCTCCTTACGGCACTGTGCTAGCTGGTAACAGATCTTATGGGCGAGGAAGATTGGCAGCGGCATGTATTCTGGCGTCTCGTTGCACGCGAACCCGATCATCATACCCTGGTCGCCGGCGCCTAGGTCTTCGCCGACAGCGCTCGCTATCTCTCGCGACTGCTCTTTTATAGCGACGATAATTCCGCAGCTATCGGCATCGAAAAGGTAATCGGGCTTGTTGTAGCCCGTGCGGCGGATCGCTTCCCGAGCGATCTTCGTGTAATCGACGTGGTGAGCGGTGCTGATCTCGCCCATGATAACCACGAGGCCAGTCGTAGCCGTCACCTCGCAGGCGACATGCGCGCCGGGATCGTGCGTTAAAATCTCATCGAGGATAGCATCGGCGATCTGGTCGCATACTTTGTCGGGATGTCCCTCGGTGACGGACTCCGACGTGTGTAAGTGCAGAGGGACACTCAGGAATGTGTTCGCGTTAGCCATTTAGATAGTTTCCTCCTCTTTTAGTCTGTGCCGCTTTCCCAGCTGGCCAGGTACTTCTTCTGTTCGTCGGTGAGTGTATCGATGGAGATGCCCATCGACGCTAGCTTAAGGTTCGCGACCTCGTTGTCGATATCTGTCGGTACAGTGTATACATCGACAGGTAAGCGTTCCGGCCTCGTGATGAGGTGCTCCACGCTGAGCGCCTGGTTGGCGAAGCTCATGTCCATGACGCTGGCTGGATGGCCTTCGGCCGCAGCCAAATTGACCAGCCGCCCGCCGGCGAGGACGTGGATCTTGCGCCCATCGCCGAGGGTAAACTCCTCGACCTCAGGCCGGACGATGCGTCGCGCCTCAGCCATGTCGGCCAGGCCTTCCAGGTTTAGCTCCACGTTGAAGTGGCCGGAGTTGGCGAGGATCGCTCCGTCCTTCATCACGTCCATGTGGTGACGATCGACTACGTTGGCGTTGCCGGTGACGGTGATGAAGAGGTCGCCAACCTGGGACGCCTCTATTAATGGCATTACCCGGTAGCCGTCCATAACGGCTTCAAGCGCCCGAACGGGATCGATTTCGGTGACGATTACCTGCGCGCCCAGGCCTCGTGCCCGTAGGGCGACGCCACGACCGCACCAGCCGTAGCCGCACACGACGACTGTCTTGCCGGCCCAGAGAATATTCGTGGCGCGCGTAATGCCGTCGATGGTCGACTGACCGGTGCCGTACCGGTTATCGAAAAAGTGTTTGGTCATCGCCTCGTTGACGGCGATAATCGGATAAGCCAGCGCTCCCCCAGCCGCCATGCTGCGCAACCTGATCACGCCTGTAGTCGTCTCCTCTGTTCCGCCGATGATGTTCGGTATCAGGTCGCGCTGTTCACGGTGGATCGTGGCCACCAGGTCAGCGCCGTCATCCAGCGTTATTTGCGGCCGGTGAGCGAGCGTCGAACGGATGTGACCGTAGTAAGTATCGGTGTCCTCCTCGCGAATAGCGAAGACGGGGATGTCATACTCTGCGACCAGTGCCGCCGCGACCTCGTCTTGCGTCGAAAGCGGATTGCTGGCGCAGACGGCCACTTGGGCGCCGCCATCGCGTAGGGCTAGGGCAAGGTTCGCTGTTTCACTGGTGACGTGGAGGCAGGCGCTGATGCGCACGCCCTCAAGAGGCTTCTCCTTGGCGAAACGTTCCCGGATGAGGCGGATGACGGGCATCTCGCGTGCTGCCCACTCGATCCGCAGGACGCCCTTTGCCGCGAAAGAAAGATCTTTAACGTCGAAGTCCGTTTGGGCCCTCATTGCGCAGGCCTATCTTCGTGGTGTAGGAAACTGGTTCTCTGCAAATTTTCTCTCCCTTTGAATTGATACGCTTTAAACTGTCTCTTTTTTTGCCAAGAGGCGTCGGACAAAGCTCCCCACGCCTATTAGGTCTTTGCGATAAGTCATAGATTCCATTAGTGATCCTTCGGCGCGATAGCCGAGTTTCTCATACGCTCGGACTGCAGGCAGGTTCTTCGGGTCCACCGTTAGAGCTACGAGAGGACATGTTTCCAGCAGTTCTGCCGTCACTGCACTGGTGGCTTGCGTTGCGTAGCCGCGGCCGCGATAACGCGGGTGCGTGTAGACGTTGCCTACAACCGCGATACCTTCATTGGGCGCTACTATATGCGTCCCAGCCATGGAAACCACGCGGTCGTTTTCAAGTGTGGCGTAGTAGACGCTCTCATCGAGATGTCGGGCCGAGTAGTAGCTGCCCTCGCTGCTATACAGCCGGTTAACGAGTCCGATGTCGGCGCCGTATATTCGTTTGGTCGCTCCTTCCGCTGGGCGAAAGGTCTCTTTGGAGACTACCATGCGCTGCATAGTATGACCGTTCTGAATGATGAAGTATCGCTCTATCACAGGTAGGTGCTCTGTTTGAAACGTAGCGAAGGCGGCGCGAGCGCCTGGATGCAGGCTGACAACCGCTTCGAGCGCTTCCGGGTCGCCCATGGCGAAGAAGGATGGGCCGAGGGTGCCGCGGCAGTGCAGCACGATAGCACTTTTCTCCCTGCCCTGCGATAACCACCACGAGCTCGCTTTCCGGTAAGAAGGATCGAGGCAAGCCGAAGCGTAAACGGCATAATTACTGTCCTGTGACAGATGGTCACGAATGCGCTGCGTATCACGAATCGGCTCGACTTTAAAGCTTGAGCCGCTTTCAGTTTTGCCGGTGGTGTAGACGAGTTCGCCCTTGACCATTCTTACCTCAACTCATGTACCGACCGATGATCGGAGACAGCTTCGTTCGAACGTTGCTTGGAACTGCGTCCGGCTGCGTAACGAGTGCGTTAGCCAGCGCGTCTGCACACTGGCAATCGCGTTCGCGTGGCAGGGCGGATACCGTCGAGGCAACGGTCGTCTTCGCGGTCTCTACGTTCTTGCCAAGGTTCGTCAGGATCATCTCGGCGGTGACGGATTCGTACTCGTCGTGCCAGCAATCGTAATCCGTCACGCAGGCCAGGATGGCGTAGCAGATCTCTGCTTCTCGCGCCAGCTTGGCCTCCGGCAACGCTGTCATGCCGACGACACTAAGCCCCAAGGAGCGATAGTAGTGGGATTCAGTCCTTGTGGCAAAGGCTGGCCCTTCCGTGACCACGTACGAGCCCCCCTTGTGTACCTCTGCGCCCGTTTGTATCCCCGCGTCGTAAAGCGCTAGGCTTAATACCGGACAGACAGGGTTGGCGAAGGCGACGTGCGCAACAAGTCCGTTGCCGAAGAACGTGCCCGGCCTATCTTTCGTCTTATCAAGGAGTTGGTCAGGTACTATTAAGTGTTGTGGCGCGATCTCTTCGCGAAGGCTACCAACGGCATTAATAGCGATGATGCGCTCGACGCCCAGCGACTTCAGGGCATAGATGTTCGCCCTGTACGGTACTTCCGAGGGTAAGAGTCGGTGACCGGCGCCGTGGCGTGCCAGGAAGGCGACGCGTCTTCCCCCAAGTGAGCCGGTAGTGATGAGTTCGGAGGGATCTCCGAAGGGAGTGCTCACACGGTGCGTCTGTATTTCAGTGAGACCTTCCATGGCGTAAAAACCGCTGCCGCCTATGATCGCTATTTCTGCTTCTGACATAACGTTTCCAAGCAATAAAAAAACTTCTCGTGGTGCGAGAAGTTTAGCAGTTAACCTGCTCTCATCTCCCCCGGAGCCAGTCAGCTTGCCGGGTCGGAATTGGCACCGCATTCAGCTTACGCTGAATAGGTTGCCGGGCTTCTAAGGGCCGATCCCTCCACCACTCTGGATAAGAGCCAATATTTAATTTTCCTCACAATGTTAAAGCGAACCTAGAAGACTGTCAAGCTTGCGTTGGTAAACTTTCGGTGTTATTCTCGATCCACAAGGATGAAAAAGAGGGGTAGGGGATTCTAATGCCTTATTTGGTAGGGCTTGGGCCACTTGGGCCGCTGGAATTGGTGCTTATCCTCGCGGTGGTAGTGATCATTTTCGGGGTTGGCCGGCTGCCAGAAGTTGGCGGCGCCATAGGCAAAGGCATTCGCGAGTTCCGGCGCGAGGTCAAGCCAGGCGAAGAGACGCACTCAATAAACAAAGAAGATGCAGAGAGGAAGTCTTAGTAAACTAGACTTCCTCCAAGATCGTATGCGGCGCTAGCAAGCCTTCGCTACCGCCGCATTTTGTCCTTAAAGAAGCAACCCATTTGTAAAATCGCCAAAGTGGGATAGATCGCGGTTGTCATTGCGAGGTCACCGAGGGTGGCCGAAGCAATCTCTGCCTGTTCCGTTACGCGATTCTGTGTATCGCTTTTCGCAACTCAGCGATTGCCACGGTCGCTGTTAGCGACCTCGCAATGACCGTATTTCCCTGATCCCCATACGCGTAGAACAGCTTGGTCGCGCTTAGCCGCTAATCAGTTCTGGCTTACTTTCAAGCCGAGGCGGATGCTAAGACTATAGGGTGCGAATTGGGGTTGACGGATGTGTGCTTCGCTAACTTGCGGGTTGTTGCTCTTCGATAGTTATGCGGATGATATGGTCGGCAGGGGCAGAGACGCGCGGGTTCGTCTCGGTGAGCGATTGCAGAACATCCATGCCCGCGATCACGCGCCCGAAGACGACGTCTGTGTTGTCCAAACGCTGACTTAAGTCATCGTAGGTGACGTAAAACTGGCTGCCGTGGCTCGCATCGCCAGACCTCACCATAGCCAAGGCCCCGGCCGTGTGCTTCTGGGAGTTCTGTTCTAGGGGTATGCTGTACCCCGGCCCGTCGATGCCTTCACAGCCACCGCTGCCGGTTTGGCAGGCAGGATCGCCTGTTTGGGCCACCCAGCCGTCCTGAACGTAGTGGAAACCCAGCCCGTTGTAAAAGCCTTGCCTCGCCAAAAAGACGAAATTGTTCACTGTTTGCGGAGCGGCGCTCGCGAATAGTTCCGCCCGGATCGTGCCCTTGTCAGTCTCAATCGTAGCGAGGTAACGCCCGTTGGGGTTTATGCTCATCGCGGGGGCGGCTTCATACGTAGTGAAGGGAGGCGCCTCTTCTGTCTCCGTTACGGTGGTGTCTGTTTCGGTCTCCTCCCGGGTGTCTTCGGTAGTAGTGTCGGAAGAAGACCCG
>WHTN01000033.1 GCA_009377715.1 Dehalococcoidia bacterium
TGAGTTGCCGATTTTCGGGGAGAAGCTCGGGTATTGTCCAACAATAGGTCGTAGCCGGTGAACCTCTGTAATTCGTCGTGAAGTTGTACGACGCGCCAGTCTTCGAGTATTTGCGGTTCAGTTCGCGATTTGTTCCGCCTCTTTGTTTCGGGAAGCGATGGCAAAAGCAGCGCCACCTTAAACTGCTTCTCGGTTGATAAAGAGCGAAGGTTTCGTCGTCAATCACGTCTAGGATGACTACGTCGCAGCCTTCGGCCCTAAAGCTATTTGCAAGCATGCAAGTGTTTCTTACCCCAAGCGCAACTTGCCGTCTGCCCTCTTCCCCGTCCCAGGGTGCGTGCTGCGGCTGTAAAACCATACATCGGACTATGTCGACATCGATAACCGCGCATAGCTTCCGTTTGCGAGCCAGGACTTCGGCGACGGTGTTCTTGCCGGCTCCCGGTGGCCCGGTTAAAAGCAGCGTAGACATAGTTGCAGTTAGATATCGACTATGAGCATATGCACCTGGCGGGGCCCGTGCGCGCCGATGACTATCGTTTGTTCGATGTCACCGGTGCGACTCGGCCCCGTCACGATGCTCATGTAGCTGCTCAACTTACCGTCGTCCAGAAAAGATGAGCGACGCAGCGCCATCAACTCCTCGAAGTTTTCGACGATCTGTGAAGCATCTACAACCGCGAGGTGGTACTCCGGCAGCAATGACACTACCCTACTCACCCCACGGCGCGGCAACAGAACACAACTTCCCGTCTCGGCGAGCGCGTAATCGACACCGGTGATACCGAGTTTGCAGTGGTTGACTTGTTCATGCATTGCCGCACGCGAGTCGAATTCGGCCGTAGTCGCGACGACAACCTCCACACCTCGTTCTTGTAGTTCGCCTGCTAAGGAAAGCCGCCGTAAAACGGAATGGTCCGTAAGGGCTACTTCTTCAGCGCCCACTTCCTCGACTATCGCTGCGATCTGGGCGATGGCTTCTTCCTCGCCTATGGCGCGCCGGACGCGCCAGTTAGCGGTGGTCGCCATCTTGTCCATCTGCTCGACGAGTTCCATACGGCGCGAGGCGAGCCGGGCTTGCGTCTCGCGCACATATTCACCGTGGGTAGCGGACTCACGTTTTGGTTCCGAGTGTGGCGATGGAGTAAGGCGGTCGCCGGTTACCCCCAGCGCCTCGCGCACGCCAGCCAGGAACTCCTGCTGCGAGATCTCTTTAAACGCCTCTTCGCCAGCCATCATTAGATTCGTTCTCTGCTCACTCCCGGGCCTGTCCTAACATCGTAGCTGCAGGGTTTTACCCCCAAGGCGAGACCAGCAGACCTAAAGGTCTGCAGCTACGATTCTACTTTTCGCTAACCCTAGTAATGTCTCTCCGTTCACCCCGAGCTTGTCGAGGGGCTTACATTAATTAGAGCGCGCTGCTCATGGTTCGACAAGCTCACCATGAGCGGAATAATTATTCCTTGCTCAGGCGCTCCTGCCAGATCTGATGAAACGTTTTCGGCGCTAGCGCCGGGAAATCGCGTTTGCGCGTCCAGCCGGAAAGCGGTGGGATGGGGAAAGAACGCACACGACCGCCACAGGCAAAGGCCCGCAGGGCGATCGAGCCTGCCCTATGCGCCAAGGCGAATGTCCGGCGGTCGCGGACAGTTAGGTAATAGCCATGGATCAGCAATCTTTCGGCAAGCGGACTGTTTTTGTGCTTAGAGGGCTTTTCCTCAACAATCATATGCCTGAGTTTCAGCAATAGATGCGGAATATCGATCTTCACCGGGCAGACGTCGCGACACGCTCCACACAGGCTCGAAGCGAAGGGCAGGTCTTTCGCCTCTTCCAGGCCCACCATCACCGGAGTGACCACTGCTCCGATGGGGCCGGAGTACACCCAACCGTAGGCATGCCCCCCAACCTTGCGATATACCGGGCAGATGTTCAGGCAAGCGCCGCAGCGAATGCAGCGCAACGCCTCGCGGAGTGCCGCGTCGCGCAGCAAGCGCGAACGGCCGTTATCGACGATAACCAGATGGAACTCTTCCGGCCCGTCCTCATCTTCGGCGCGTCGAGGCCCGGTGATGAACGTCGTGTAAGTGGAAAGGCGCTGCCCTGTGGCAGCGCGGGCAAGTAGGCGCAGAAAGACCGCCATATCTTCGATGTCGGGCACGATCTTCTCCATACCCATTAGCGCCACGTGAATGCGCGGCACAGATGTGCAGAGCGAGCCGTTACCCTCGTTCGTCACTAAGACGATCGTCCCCGTCTCAGCGACGGCGAAATTAGCGCCGCTTATCCCCATGTCGGCCGCCAAGAACTTCGGCCGGAGGACGCGCCGGGCGACGCCGGCTAGTTCTGTGATCCCCTCCTCGCGCGGCTCATCGAGATGCTCCACGAACAGATCTGAGACCTGCTCTTTCGACTTGTGCATCGCGGGGGCTATTATGTGGAAGGGCGTTTCGTCTGCGAGCTGGATGATATACTCGCCGAGATCGGTCTCGGTCACTTCCACGCCAGCTTCCTCAAGCGCGTGGTTCAGTCCGACTTCCTCGGAGATCATCGACTTGCTCTTGACCGCAGATTTGATGCCCCGCGAGCGAGCCAGCCGCAGCATGATCTGCCGTACTTCTTCCGCATCGCGAGCAAAGTGGACGACACCTCCCGCTTCAGCGACCCGTTTGGACAGAAGCTCCAGGTAATAGTCCAGATTAGCCACTGTGTGGTCTTTGATCGTCCGGCCGCGCTCGCGTAGCTCTTCCCATCGCTCCGGCGTAAACTCTCGTATCGCTATGTCTCGCGCCTCATCAAAGTGGTGGATGGCCCGTGTGAGCGACTGCTGTATCTGCTCGTCGGCCAGGGCAGCCTCGGCGTTACGCTTGAACTGCGCCGTCTTAACGTCCATCGGCTGCTGCCTTTCCGTTAGCGAGCAGTTCGGCTAGGTGCATAGTGCGCGCGGAAGCGCGTCGCCTTGATAGAGCACCGCCGATGTGCATGAGGCAACTCATGTCGCATGCGACAACTGTGTCTGCGCCTGTGTCTTCGATCTCGCTCAGCTTCTCTTCGAGCATCGCCTCTGAGATCGAGGCCATCTTGACGGCAAACGTGCCGCCAAAGCCGCAGCAGGCGACGTTACCACGGAGCGGTGCGAATTCGATGCCGTCAACGTTTTCGAGCAGTTCGAGCGGTTCCCGGTTTACGCCAAGTTCACGGAGCAAATGGCACGCCGCATGATAGGTCACTCGGCCGCTCGCTTCGGCGCCGACGTTAGTAACTCCCAATACCTTCACCACGAACTCGGAAAATTCGTAGACGCGCCGGGATAACTCTCTGGCCGCCTCAGCCATCTCCGGCTCGTCTTCGAAAAGCTCCGGATAGAAGACACGTAGCATGGTTGCGCACGACCCCGAAGGGACGACGACGTATTCGCTGTTGGCGAGAAGCTTGAGCACTTGGCGAGCGATCTTCTTCGCCTCCGTGTGATAGCCACTGTTGAAGGCGGGCTGCCCACAGCATGTCTGGTCTATCGGGAAATCGACCCGAACACCCTGGCGCCGCAACACCGACACCACGCTTTCGCCGACCTGCGGGTAGAACTGGTCGACGAGGCAAGTGACGAATAAAGAAGCTTTAATATCTTCGTTCATCGATGCTTTCCAATTGCCCTTAGATTACCAGAGGCGCGTATCGGACGCACGACTGATCGAGGCTTCATAGCTCTGCTGCATATGTGACGACGTTAGGGTATGCTTGACTACATTGCGAGGGTATAATAGTTGGAGCGTCTGAGCCACCCCAGAAATACGGCGCAAATTCCGATCGAGCGAGTCGTCAGTCTTGAGGAGGGGGAAGGGAAGATAGTGAACGCAAGGAAAGCGAGAACGATCCAGGAGCTACGCGATTCCGGCTATAAGCCCCTGAGCGTCAAGGACGAGATGCGGAAAAACCTTGTCGCTAAGATACGCAAGAACGAAGAGCTCTTTCCGGGGATAGTCGGTTACGAAGATACCGTAATCCCTCAACTCGAAAACGCTATCCTCTCCGGACAAGACATCATCTTCCTCGGCGAGCGCGGCCAGGCGAAATCCCGGCTCATACGCGCCCTCACGAGCCTTATGGACGACCAGGTGCCGACGATCGCCGGCTGTGAGATTCACGACAACCCCTTCGATCCCATATGCAGACGCTGCCGTGACCTTATAGCGAGCGATGGCGATCAGGTAGAGATCGAGTGGCTAGGTCGGGATGAGCGGTACGGCGAGAAGCTAGCCACGCCCGACACGACTATAGCCGACCTTATCGGCGAGGTCGATCCTATCCGCGTTGCTGAGGGCCGCTACCTGGCCGACGAGCTTACGATCCACTACGGACTTATCCCCCGTCATAACCGGGGCATCTTCGCTATCAACGAGTTGCCCGACCTGGCAGAGCGCATCCAGGTCGGTCTCTTCAATATCATGGAGGAGCGCGACGTCCAGATCCGCGGCTACCGTCTACGGCTGCCCTTGGACGTCTTCGTAGTAGCCAGCGCAAACCCAGAAGACTATACGAACCGCGGTCGCATTATTACGCCACTCAAAGATCGTTACGGCGCTCAGATCCGCACGCACTACCCACGCCAGGTGGAAGCCGAGATCAACATCATGGAACAGGAGAGCGCTCCCTTCCCCAATGGTGACGCCAAGGTAACCGTGCCGAACTATATGAAGGAGATCATCGCCGAGATCACCCGTCTGGCCCGCCGCAGTCCTGACGTGAACCAGCGCTCCGGCGTGTCAGTGCGCGCGTCCATCGCCGACTACGAGACGCTTGTTGCGAACGCCTATCGCCGGGCCATCCGCCTGGGCGAGAAAGAGGCCGTTCCGCGAGTTAGCGACTTGCCTTACATCGTCCCTTCGCTAGCCGGCAAGCTTGAGTTCGAAATGGTGGAAGACGGCAAGGAAGACCAGGTCGTAGACAAGCTGATCCAGAACGCCTGCGCTACGGTCTTCAACCGTTATCTGACGGCGAGCGAACTCGAGGACGTAGTAGTGCACTTCCGGAACGGTATCTCCATAGAAGTTTCCGACAGTACTCCGACGGATGAGTACGTGAAGATGGTCAAACAGCTGAAGGGCCTGGAGAATGCGTTGAGCAAGCTTGACGCCAAGCCGACACCTGGAGTTACTGCTTCGTGCGTCGAGTTCATCCTGGAGGGTCTCCACCTAAATAAGCGCCTAAACAAGGACAAGGTAGCAGGGAAGATACAGTATCGCGGCTAGCGTTGGGGCAATTCTCGAATACGCCGTTGTGTCTGAGCAAGGCTTTACAGAGGATCAACTGCGGCATTTTGAGAAGCAGTTGGCGGAGCACGGTAGAGGTTCCCTTGAAAGATCACGGCGGAAGTTAGAGAGACGCCTTATCGAGAACTTAACTCAGTTAGAGCATTACCGCGAAAGCGGTGGCTTTACAAGCTACATGGAATCTCGAGTTCGTGCCATGCGGCAACAGATCAATGCCATAGATGAAATCCTCGGGAGGCTGGGATGACCACTAAACGCTTATTAGCAGACTTCGAAAGCGTAGAAAGATTTGCAGAACGCCTCTCACAGTATCCTGACGTTACGAGGTTTAACCAGGACGATCGGAATGCGGCCTCGGAAATAGCTCTTGCCTTTAGTGACATTGAGAAGTCGTTTCACAGCTTTGTGGACGTCCAACTTCCCCGTCTGATAAAAGGCGACGTAGAGGCATCCGAAGCATACGATTTGCTGCTAGACATCGGCGAGGAGTTCCGCACGATCCTTTACGAGATAACGGCACCGCGGTTCTACGATTACCTGAAGGATGAATCGACGACCGAAGTAAATAAGTGAACCTGTGGTCGCAGTACCAAACGATGAACTGGGCAAGATATAGTTAGGAGGCCCGGATATGATGCGATTCCGATACTCCGAATGGGACGGCTCGCAGGAGATCCCCAATCTAGACGCGGACGATCTTCTCGATAACGTCGCCGATGATCTGATGAACTTCGGAGATCTGCAACACGCCCTTCGCAATCTTCTTCAGCGCGGGATGCGCAACCCGATGGGCCAGCGCATGCAAGGGCTACGCGATCTGCTCCAGCAGCTTCGTCAGCAGCGGCGCAACACGCTTGATCAATACAACCTCGGCTCCGTTTTCGACGACATCCAAAAGCGGCTGGAAGATATTCTTGGCATGGAGAGGGAAACTCTCCAGCGCCGCCTAGACCAGGCCAGCCACGAACTGGGCCCCGAGCAAAATCATCCCCAAGCGAGCGACCAGTCGGACGCCGAGCAAGGCGAAGGCCAGCCCGGGGACGGGCAACAGCAGAGCGGCCAACAAGGCGATCAATCTGGCGCTCAACAGCCGGTGGGCGGTCAGTCCGGCCAAGGTCAGTCCGGTCAAGGCCAGTCAGGGCGAGGCCAAGACAGCGAAGACCGGCAGCTCGCCCAGATGATGCGGGACATCGTCCAGCGGAAGATGAACGCGCTCAACAATCTTCCTGAAGATACCGGAGGCCAGATCAAAGAGCTTCAAAATTACGAATTCATCGACCCCGAAGCCGCTCACAAGTTCCAAGAACTTATGGAGATGTTGAAGAAGGCGATGACAGAGACCTTCTTCAAAGACATGTACAACCAGATCGCCGGCATGTCTCCCGAGCAGATGGAGCGGCTCAAGCAGATGACGCAGGACCTCAACAAAATGCTCTCGGAGCGGATGGCGGGTGGCGAGCCAGACTTCGATAAGTTCATGCAGCAGTACGGCGACCTCTTCGGCGACAATCCACCGCAGAACCTCGACGAACTCATCGCGCAGATGCAGCAGCAGATATCGCAGATGCAGAACCTCCTCAATAGCCTGCCGTCAGACATGAGACAACAGCTCGAAGAGTTATTACGCGATAAGATCGGCGATCCCCAGCTGCAGCAGGCGCTCGCCGAACTGGCCATCAATCTCGACACCCTCAGTCCCATGCGCGACCAGAACCAGTACCCCTTCCGCGGCGACGAAGAGGTCGATCTAAACCAGGCGATGAACCTGATGGACCGCCTGCAAGGTTTAGACGAACTTGAGAAAGGACTGGAGCAGACCCAATACAGCGGCGATCTAGACCAGATCGACGAGCAGAAGCTACGGGAGCTATTGGGAGAAGAAGCAGCCAAGACTTTCGACCAGCTCAAAGAATTTCTCGAAATTCTCGAGAAGGCCGGTTACATCCGCAAAAAGGGCGACGGGTGGGAGCTTACGCCCAGGGCGCTTCGCAAGATCGGGCAGCGAGCGCTGGGCGAGATCTACTCTCAGCTAAAGAAGGCCGCCTACGGAAAGCACCAGCTTAAAGAGAGTGGGGTAGGAGTAGAACGCGCCGACGACGTAAAGAAGTACGAGTTCGGCGACCCCTTCCACTTGCATCTCCAGCAGACGATGATGAACGCTCTCTTCCGCGAAGGGCCCGAAGTGCCGGTGCGACTCGATAAGGACGACTTCGAGGTCTACAGCACCGAGCAGCTTACCCAAACTGCCACGGTGCTTATGGTCGACCTCTCGTGGTCGATGGCGCTGCGGGGGAGCTTCCAGGCCGCTAAGAAGGTTGCACTGGCGCTCAACAACCTCATACGCCAGATATTCCCGCGCGACAGTTTGTACATCATCGGCTTCTCAGCGTACGCCCGCGAGCTTAAGGCGGAGCAACTGCCTTACGTCCGCTGGGATGAATCGGTGCTGGGCACGAACATGCATCACGCGCTCATGCTGGCCCAGCAACTGCTGGCCAAGCACAAGGCTGGGACGAAGCAGATCATCATGATCACGGACGGCGAACCGACTGCGCACCTGGAGCATGGGCGCTCGTACTTCGCGTACCCGCCCAGCCCGGTGACGATCCGCGAGACCCTGAAAGAAGTTCGGCGCTGCACGCGCAAAGACATCACGATCAACACCTTCATGCTCGACCGCAGCTACTACCTGAAGGAGTTCGTGAACCAGATCGCTAAGATCAACAAGGGCCGGGTATTCTACACTACGCCCGACAAGCTAGGGCAATACATCCTGGTGGACTACGTCTCGCAGAAACGTAAGCGCGTGAACGCCGCGTAGTGTGCGACTGCACGTAACCGGTAGGGGGTAAGCTTATGGCGAGAAGAGGGGCGATGCTACCGGACCTGGAGCTTGAAGCACTACGGAAGACCACTGACGTGGCCGATATTGCGGACCGCATAGACCGACGCCTCACTCGCTTCATGTCGGCCTACGGGGTGCTGATGTTGCGTCTCGCTTTAGGGACCGTCTTCGTCTGGTTCGGCGCTCTTAAAGTCGTAAACCGAAGCCCCGTCAGCAATCTGATATCGAATACCGTTTACTGGCTACCCGCAAAGGTTTTCGTGCCATTTTTAGGGCTTTGGGAAATAGCCGTCGGCCTCGGCTTGTTGCTTGGCGTTGCCCTACGCCTCACCCTTTTCCTGTTTTGGGTGCAAATGGCCGGCACTTTCCTTGTGCTTGCCAGAAAGCCCGCGGTCGCCTTTCAATCCGGCAATCCTCTTCTTTTGACGCAGACGGGAGAATTCGTCATCAAGAATTTAGTGCTTGTTACCGCAGGCATCGTCATCGGCGGTTCCATTCGACGACGCCGCCCAACGTTGTAGTCGTACTGGCCGCGAGATTGCCGAACAAAGCTCTCCTCATTATCAACCCCACGGCTCGCGTGCTCCCATCGGCAAATGCTCTAGCCGAGGCAGTAGCCTGGTTACGCGAGCAGGGATGGGATGTCGCTTTGCAGACTACCGAAACCGCCGGCCACGCCAGCGACTTAGCCCGAAAAGCGGCAGAGCTTGGCCAGAGCCTCGTAATCGTATGCGGCGGCGACGGCACGATCAGCGAGGCTGCGCACGGACTCGCCGGCAGCGAAACGGCGCTGGCCGTTATCCCCGCCGGAACCGCCCGTGTGTGGGCCAAGGAGGCGGGGTTACCGCGCCGGTCGCTGGATGCTGTAAGGGTGGCCGTAGAAGGAGAGGCGCGCCGTATCGATCTCGGGCGCGCAAATGGACGGCACTTCTTCATGATGGCCGGCATCGGGCTGGACGGGCGCATTGCTGAAAAAGTCCCGCCTAGGCTCAAACGCCATTTCGGAGCTGCCGCCTATGCTTTGGTAGCAATGCGCGAGACGGTTCGCTATAAAGGAACGCCTACAACACTACGTCTCGACGATGAGGCCATCTCAGTCAACCTGCTGATGATGATCGTGGGCAACACTCGTAATTACGCTGGCATAACCCAACTCACGCCATATGCACTGGCAGATGATGGACTGCTCGACGTGTGCATCTTTCAAGGCGACGGCGTAAAAGGTATCGCCTATAACGCCCTAAGAGTAATGTATGGTAACCACGCCGGGAAATCAGACGTAGTCTATGGCCGGGTAAAACGCGTGGAACTACCTACTGACATCCGTCTGCCGATTCAGTTGGACGGCGACTTCTGGGCCGGCGATACGAAGACGTTCGAAGTCGTCCCAGCCGCCCTAACGATGATGCTACCGAAGGGCATGAAGACCGCTAGCCTGTCACGCCAAGGCTCTCGCTCGGTGTAACCGTATTCTCATGTACGTTAAACAGGGAGGCCTTCTCCAAAAACGCTCGATCGAATGGGTCCGTTTCCGTCGCCGTCATTAGTATTTGCTCGTACGGTTCGATAGCCGATAACACCGCCGCTCGCCGCGACTTGTCTAACTCTGACAAGATATCATCGAGCAGCAAGACGGGCGCGTCCCCGCCTCGCTGCCAAAGGTATTTTGCTTCGGCGAGACGTAGAGAAAGCGCTATGCTCCGTTGTTGCGCGCGCGAAGCGAACGCCGACGCGGGCCGTTCATCCAGGCTAAGCATTAGATCATCACGGTGTGGCCCTAGCAAGGAGACCCCAGCGCCGATCTCCCTCGGTTGCCATACCTTTAACCCCTCTTTCAGGGCATCCGCTATTTGCGCCAGGCTTAAGTGTTCCAGGTTTGCCTCATCAAGCGCGGGCCCGGCCTGGGGCTTGTAAAGCACGGCTAGAGCTTCCCGACCGCCCGCGAGCCCAGCATATGTCTGCGAGGCGATGACCCTGAACTGAGATATCAACTGTCCTCTCGCGTGTACGATATAAGCCCCGTCACGGGCGAGTTCGTCATTCCAGTAATCGAGCTCATCGGGATACGAGCGCATCTCCTTGATCTGCCGTAGTAGGTGATTTCGCTGCTCCAATACTTTGTGGTAGCGTTGCAGGGCACGCAGGTAGGCCTTATCGGTCTGCGAAAACGTTATATCGAGAAACCGGCGTCGCAAACTTGGCGGCCCTTGCACGAGATCGATATCGTCAGCTGTAAAGAAGACCGACGCGAGTTGTCCGATCGCTTCACTGGCCCGTCGCGGAAGGCCGTTAACTTTTATAACCTTGCGGGCATGAAACGCCTCGTTGTTGCGGCCTGCCACAATTGCAAGCTCAACCTTAATCGCGTCGATCCGCCTCTGCACATCGGCCGTCAACCGGGCTACCGGCTCCTGCGTTTCCAGTATCTTCCAATTGATGAAGTTCGCATCCACCTCTGCCAGAGGCGAGCGTATCGTTGAAAGCAGGTGAACGGCCTCCAACAGCGTCGTCTTTCCTTCGGAATTGCCACCCGTAAAAATAGTTGAGCCGGAGGGCAGATCCAGACTCAGACGAGAGAAAGTGCGAAAGTCCTGTAAGTGCAAATGTTTTACGTACAATGCAAACTCTATCCTTCGAGGGCGCGTACATCTATATTATTGTTCCGAAACAAGGGGAGCAAACGGTTACGGTCGCAAAGAGTCGTTAGGTAATTTGCGGAGCGCCTAAGTTTGCACAAGTGCTGTGAGGAGCTATTTGTCACCCTGAGCACTTCGCCTTTGCTCAGCATAAACTCCGCGAAGGGTCTTGCAGTCAAACGTGGACTTCGTTGCTTCGTAAGATTCTTCGTTCCCTTCCGGTCACTCAGAATGACATGTGTAAGGCTCTACGAAGGAGCGCGAACTTTTACGTCTTGCGGCACCACAAACTTATACCCAAGAGCGCGCTCGTTGACGATCATCGTATCCGAGGCCGCATCATCGCCAAGTTTTCGACGCAGTCGCTGGATATGCACTTTCAAATACGCGGTTTCTGCTATGTACTCCCGACCCCAAACCTTCGCCAGTAGAATGCGATAGGTCATGACCTGGCCGGGATTGCGCGTCAGGTGATAGAGCAAACCGTACTCTATCGGAGTTAACTTTATTGACTTCTCTTCCACAAAAACCGACCGCTGGCTATAGTCTATTTGCAGGCGACCCGCTGTGAACGTTTCGCTAACGGTCGGCGTCTGGCTTTGAGCACGGCGAAGCACAGCTTTTACGCGTGCCAGCAGCTCGACGGGGCTAAATGGCTTGGTAATGTAATCATCTGCGCCAAGCTCAAGCCCCCGCACTTTATCGATCTCCGAATCACGGGAGGTGACGATGATGATTGGCACTTCTGATACCTCGCGGATCTGACGGCAGAGCTGAAAGCCATCTCCGTCAGGCAAGACGATATCGAGCAAGACGATATCAGGCGAATTCTCTTTAAACGCTGTAAGGGCAAATTCTGCGTCATTCGAGATCACAACGTCTGCTTCGGGCCAACGAAGGCCGAAATACAGCGTAATAATCTCGATCGCGTCAGGGTCATCCTCAACGAGTAAAACTCTCACATATGTTAATACGCACTCGCTGCCGTGTTGTTACGTACATAGCTGATCTTTGTGAGGGCCGTGCTTCGATATTCGATATACGAATACAAGAGCGGCTGATTCTAAGATATCAACCGCTCTTGTATTCTTTACGAGCCTAAAGCTCAATCTCCTTCGGGCACTGCTCGCCGGCCTTGCACCGGAAGATTGAACCGTTCTGCCGCTTCCACCCGCACATCTGGCAGCCAGCGCAACACGGAGGGCAGGTACCAGTTCCAATCCCCCAACAGCCTCATACTTGCAGGCACCAGTATTGAGCGGACTATCGTTGCATCTATCAGCACGGCGACGCCGGCGCCGAAGCCCATCTGCTGGAACATCACCAGGTCGCCAGCGGCGAACCCGCCGAAGACGGCGACCATGATCAGCGCCGCACCGGTGATCAGACGTCCAGTCGAGCGAACACCGAAGACTACGGCATCCGTGTTATCGTGCGTCTGATCATAGCGCTCACGGATACGGCTCAGTAGGAACACATGGTAGTCCATCGAGAGACCGAAGAGGACTGCGAACAAGAAGATCGGTAGCCAGGCCTCAACGGTCTGCACCTGCTGAAAGCCAAGCAGGCCCGCACCGACGCCCTCCTGCGAGACGAGCACCACAAGGCCATAAGCTGCGCCGACGGACAGCAGGTTCATGATAACGGCCTTGATCGGCACCACGATCGAGCGGAAGACGATCATCAAAAGGATGAAGCTCAGGCCCAGCACGAAAGCGAAGACGATAGGCGTGTACTGCTCTAACATCTCGTAGCCGTCGAGGTTCTCTGCCGTCAAAACCGCCCACTAGCACCCTGGCGGACACGCCATCGAAGGCCTGAGGAACGTACTCATCGTGGAGCCTTTCCACCGACCGTTCGGCCGCGCTGTTAGGGTCTCCCGTCACGGGGACCGATAGGAGCCCCAGGTCGCCGGCAGGATTAACTTCGTACTCAACCTGGCCGAAGGCTTCGTCATTAGCGAGGATGGACTCCAGCCTATCGATGCCTTGCTGGACTTCCGGCGCTTCGGCTTGGCCGTCGATAACCACGTGCGCCGGGGAGATCAGGCCGGCCGAAAATTCTCTGTCAAGGATCAAGAAAGCTTGTTTCGCCGGCAGGCTATCCGGCAACGTGCTTACGCCAGCGAAACCGGTGTTTATGCTGAAGTAAGGTATAGCCGCAGCAGCAAGAAGCGCAACGCCAGCAGCCAAGCTCGGTATAGGATAGCGCATAACTAGGTGAGCCAGACGGTCCCAGAACCCACCTATGCGCTGCTCATCGATCTCGCTGTGGGCCCTTTGGATAAAGGGAATGTGGCCCCAGTCGATCTTATCGCCAAGCACACTCAACACCGCCGGCAACAAGCTTAGCGACGCAGCTACAGCCATTATCGCAACTAGGATCGCACCGGCCGCAAGGCTGATGAAAATGGTCTGCGGCACTATGAGCATACCCATCAGCGCGATGACCACGGTAACGCCACTGAAGAATACGGTACGGCTGGCCGTAGCGCCTGCGCGGGCTATCGCTTCGATCTTTTCTAGCCCGCCTGTCGTTCCTCCCGGTAGCGCGAGACGATGAACAGCGAGTAATCGATACCGACTGCCAGGCCGATCATCGTGATCATATTCGTGACGAAGAAGGAGAACTCAAACCACTGACCCAATAGCGCAGTCGCACCGACGGCCAACGCGATAGCCAGCAAGGCCAGGACTATGGGGATGATGGAGGCAGCGATGGCCCCGAAGACCAGCACCAGAATGATAAGCGCTATCGGAATACCGAACGCCTCGCCGGTCTGGAGGTCCTTCTCTGCTGCCTCTTGGAAGTCTTTGCCCATGCTTGCATTACCGGCGACCAATAGCTCGAAGCCTGGAGTTTCTGCCGAATCCAGAACATCAAGAACACCATCGATATTATCGTTCGCGTCTTCGATGCTACCCGTCATAGCAAACGGCAGGATCGTTATATGCCTATCTTCGGATACCAGCGTTTCATCGCCGCTCTGGTAGTAGTTTGTACCGCTGGCGATAACTCCGGAACCCAGGCAGTTACATCACTGTATATGCCCTCAACCAGGCTCTGGAACTCTGGGTCATCGACAGTCGCACTCTCAGACTGCACAATGACGATCTCGTTGACGCGCTGCGGGCCGCGCAAGCGGTCTTCGATGAGGAGTCTGGCCTCTTTGGACTCTGGTGTCGTCGTCGCGTCCGCCTCGGTGGTCAGGGCGTCATCTAGCAGGTTCGCGATTAAGAACCCCGACACCAGAAATAGCACAACCCATATGCCGATGGTCAGCCAGGGTCGCTTCGCACTCGCACGAGCTAACGTTTCCGTCGAGAATACCTGTTTCATCCTCTTTGCCTCCTTCTCCTTCTTTAGTGATCCGTAATGTTAAGGGCGTCATCGACATTGGCCATGTTCGGGTTATCCCCTTGCCAGAATTTCCCACCCATCATCGCCTTGGCGACGGCGACATAGCTCCAAACGTCCGCGTCTTTATCTATGGCCTTCTGCAACACCAGCCCCTGGTAGAAGGCCATCATCACCCGAGCGACAGACGCCGCATCAAGCGATGCGTCTACATCGCCCCGCTCCTGGCTTTCCCGAATGATCTCAGCTAACAGGGTACGGACCGTCGCTAGGTTTTTCCGAAAACTTTCGCTGAGAGAATCATTACGTAACGCCTCGCCCCACAGCTCTATGTCGAGCCGACACAGTAGATCACCGGTTGGAGAGTCGATCATGCTAAAGAAAGCGCTGGCCAGTTCGTCGAACACTGCCAGCGTTTCGCCCTTTGCAAACGCCCCGCCGATAAGGTCGGCGTTTTGCTGACGCCGCTCTTCGTTCATCGCCTCGATGATCTCTTCTTTGCTACGGAAGTAGCGGTATACAGCGCCCGGGCTGAGTTCTGCCGTATGGCAAATATCATGCATCGTCGTCTGGTGAAAACCGTTCGCAGAAAAACATTCACGCGCAGCGTCGAGTATCTGCTGGCGACGAGCTTGAGTGTGCGCTTCTGTTACTTTGGGCATCATAGCTCCTAAAGAATAAACGTTCCTTTTTAAAAAGGAACGTTCGTTTTTTATTTATAACGTTTTATGTCTCTGCTGTCAATACTTTTCACGAAAAATTGCGGGAAACTTTACGCCAAAAAAATCTCTGCTTAGCCGGCAAATCGAACGGGGAGACACACCTCAGCCTAAAGCTGAGGCATCGTCTTAGTCATGCTCCAGCCTTCAGGCTGGAGTAGAAGCTCTCTTAAGCCCGCGCTTTGCAACGTAAGGTTTCACAGCAAAGAGTCGGCCTAGATTTATTTAAAAGGGCTGGAACAGCTCGACCGGATTGCCGGAAGGGTCCTCTATAAGGACCTGCTTGCCTCCCTGGCCGGTCACGATCTCGTTGCGGAACCGGCATCCTGCGCTTTTTAACTTCTCTACGGTAGTCTCCAAATCCTCGATCTCGATCTGGATCCGATTCCAGCCTCCAGGGGCGGGAAGCTCACCCTCAGGCATCGCTTGTCCCGCGCCTCCTGCGCCCGGCCGGTTGAGCAATAGCTGCAGATCCCCGAGCGACAAGCTGGCAAAGCCGGGGGCGGGATGCATCTCAAGTTTGAAGCCGAGCATCTCCATATAAAACGGGATCGCCTCATCTACATCCGCTACTATATATCGAACGTTGACCTTGCTCATTTTCCTCTCCTTCGATTGAGTGATATCTGCGTAGACTCTTCGCTTTGCTCTCGCCTAGGCGAGTCGCCTTCGGAGACAGAGTGACACATTAGGGCGACTGACTTTTTGACAACGTTATCAACTCAGGCCTGTTTACCAGAAGGGCCGAAACCGAGGCCTTTAAAAGGCAGCGGACTACCTGTCTCCAAAAGGCTCTTCAGGCTCGACATGATTGCAGGCCACCCGTGAAATGTAGTCTCGAAAGTTGTGCTGCCTGCTTCGAAACCGTTATGCGTTAGGGTCAGCTTCACCACGGAACCAACCGACTGAAGTTCGAAGGTAACCCGGGACGGACGTTCGTCACGGTGCTCATCGCTTATCTGCATGTGAAACGTGTACGAAAGCAGGTGCGGCCGCTGCGACTGCAGCACCTCCCCTTGCCAGTCGATGCCGCCATCGCTTCGCACATGGCGTACCGGCGAGCCGACATTCCAGTCCGACTGGATGCGTCTTCCCCCCCAATACCGCTGTGTGAAATCGCCGTCCGTCAACGCCTCCCACAACTTCTCAGGTGTTGTGGCGATATAAGCGACGTAAACGAACTCTGACTCACCCATATCGTTTCTCCGTTATGTTTACCTGCTTACTTTCGAGGCCCTTCTTCAGTTCGCTCAGAGCCTGAAGGCGATGACGTTCATATTTGCCTATCCAGCGTTCATAGATCTCATGGATCGGCACCGAGTTAAGGTAGTGCAGCTTCTCGCGTCCTTGCCACGTAGTAACTACTAGATTAGCGGCCTCAAGTAGGGCGAGATGTTTCGTAACGGCCTGCCTTGTCATACGAGCGCCCTTGCAGAGCTCGTTCAAGGTCTGCCCGTTTTTTGAATGCAATCGGTCCAGTAAGCGCCTGCGGCTTGGACTGGCAAGCGCCCTGAAAACGTCGTCCATGCCCGCAATAATATGCAACTATTTAGTTGCATGTCAAGCTCAATGGCTTAAAAAAGTAGTGGCGACCTTCAGGTCGCCATGCTGGTCACTCGGACAGCGCTATTGGCGAGCTAAAGCTCGCCCCTACATATGTTTATTCGTCCGTGGGCATCTTCGCGGCATATAGACCATATTCATATAGCGGTTGCCGCGAGCGAGTTCGTTTAGCATCTGCGCAAGCCGCTTCTGCTGCGTCTCTTTCCGCTTCGCGAGCGTGATCCAGCCGATGTAGTCGTTACGCTGGTATGGCGGACGGGAGCGATAAGCATCCATCAGGCCGCGCTCCACCAACGCGTTCTCTACAAACGATGGCATCTCATGGCGGGGTCGCTTAAAGGGTCGCTGCATGGCTTAGCCGTCCAGACGTTCGATCAGCTCGGCGTATTGAAGTAGATGGCGCACCCCGAGATACGATTCGAGCGCCCGCTTTCGGGCGTTCTGCCCGATCTGCTCGGCGTAAGCCCTGTCTTCCAGTAGCCGGCCTACCAGCGAACCAAAAGCGCTGAGATCGCCGGCTTCTTTAAGAAGAAGGCCGTGCACGCCATCTTCGATCTGGTCCTGTATGCCACCAACCGCGCTGGCAACGATCGGGCGGGCCTTCCACATTGCTTCCGTTACCGTAAGGCCAAAGCCTTCCTTCATACTCTTCTGCACCACAACAGCCGCGTGTCGCTGCAAGGCATTAACTATCGCGGCATTTTCGGCAATATCAGCCATTGGCAGGAGGGCCAAATGGATCTTATCGCGGTCGTTTTGAGGAAGCCCGCGCCATAAAGCTGATACTTCATTAAGCACCGTCGCCCCTTCCGGATCGTCGGCGACCGCCGTCACGTTGGGTCCGGCCAGCACAAGTTCTGCGCCTGACGCCGCGGTTTCTTCCACCTTCTGCGCGAAGCCCTCCATCACTCCAGCCGGGTCTTTCAACCAGTCCCAGCGCGACACTTGGACTACGAGCGGCGTATTCCAACTCGGCGCGCGGCCATGGCGGATGACGTCGGCCTGCCGGTCCACCCGTCCCGGTGTGCCGTCGCGATGTAGGAAGGTCGGGCTGCCTTCGCCGGGCGGCCCTTCGACAAGGCCCGTATGCACCAAGATCGCCCGCACCGTCGCCTCGTCCATATCCTGATTCTTCGCCGAAAACGGATCGATTGAGGGAGGAATGATAACGCTCCTGCCGCGATCGCAGCAGGCCGGTATATACGCCTCGCGCGAGAAAACGGTGGCGGGCACGTTCTCCAGATAGGGAGCGAGAAACGCCCAACCCCTATCGCTCTCTTCATCCGGGTCGTCCTGGCCGACGTGGCAACGCCAGACTACGATGGCGCCGGCCCGCATCATATGTGGTATCAGCCCGGCCGTCTGCGGGTCATGCAGGATTACGACGTCCCGAGGGCGCACCAGCGCCTGCAGCTCAATGGCGTTATCTTGCGACACCTGATCGTATATCGCTCGCGCAGCCTCGTCCAGGGGCATGCCTTCGCCGACCGAGCCATGCAAAGCATGATGTACCCGTTTGGTGACGCGAAAGAAGTCTGGCGTTCCCTCCATCACCAACCAGCGACAATCGATGCCGGCGCCCCGGACATAGGCGAGTAGCGACGGTAACATCTCTGCTACACCGCCACCGCGGGCCGTGGAGTTTACATTCCAGACCACACGGCCCTCAAGACGCTGGCTCAATCGTTCAGCCACAGCCTTGGCGCCAGTCACACGCTCTTCGACTATGAGCGCGGCGAAGCGGTCGATCGTCTCTGGAGCTATCGTCACCTCTTGCAAATGTGCCATTGCTTCCCTCACAGCGATTACAATCAAAGTGGCCAGGGTGTACTCTGGCCACTTTTTCGGAACCTCGAAGCCGCTCTTAGCGATAACATCTGTTAATAGTATATCGCTCAGAACGGCTGTTTGCGTCTACTGGCTCGGCGCCTAGGGTTTCTCGAACGTTATGATATGCCCGTACGGGTCCTCCACGCGGAACATCCATGTGCCCCAGGGTTTCTGTTCGAGCGGTTCGACAAATTTCGCACCCTTGCTCTTTATATCTTCATAATAGCTGTTCATATCAGCATCCCCTACGTCGACCAAGAGCATGATACCGACGCCTCGAAGCGCGCCGGTTGCCATTTTATCCAGCATAGCTTTGACGATGCCCGGCCCTGGCGATGTCGATGTAAAGACGAGCGGCGTGCTGTCACCGAATTGCATCTCCGCGTGGCCGACTTTGCCTTCGCGGACGTTAGCGCTGAGGGTCGTAAAGCCGAGGACTTTTTCATAATAGTCCATGGCAGCGCCTACATCGTCGAACCAATACTCAGGTTTTATTACTGTCACGGCAGCCTCCTTAGCGATACGACGCTCAAGCAGGATAGTTTGGAGTTTCTGAATTGTCAATAAATCAGGTTAATATCCGTCCCCTGTATTGACAGGCCCTGCAATTGCCTTATAATGTGCTCGCTGTAGCAGGACTTATGCAGTTTCGAAAAGGATAGCTCCCGCAGACGGCCTCTCAGCGGCTCACTGCCATCGTAATAAATCTTATTAGGAGGACAAACTATGGCTAGCGTATCGCAACTTGGCTACCTCGTTATCAACGCCAAAGACCTGCAAGCGTGGAAAGGCTTCGCGGCGGAGATAATGGGCATGAGCTGCGATGACAGCGAAGATGCGCTATTTCTGCGGATGGACGACCGCAGCCATCGCTTTATAATTCAACAGGGCGATCAGGATGACTTAGCAGCAGTAGGCTGGCAGGTTCGAAACGAAGAGGCCTTCGACGAAGTTAAGACACAACTCGAGGCGGTTGGGATAATCCCGTCGGTCGCTAGCGAGGATGAATTAAGGGCGCGACACGTGCTGGGCCTAATGAAGTTCACCGATCCGGCCGGTATCCCAATAGAGCTTTTCTATGGAGCCGAGATCGGCCGTGGCTTCTATTATCCGGGACGAGCTATTTCGGGCTTCAAGAGCGGGTACCTGGGCCTTGGTAGCGTAACTTTAAATTACCCGGACGTCCGTAATGGCATCCGCTTCTACAGCGAGACGCTGGGCTTCCGCCTATCGAACGCGAAAGTAGACTGGAAAGCGGCCTACTTACGTTGTAACCCTCGTCACCACTCGCTCACTCTCGTGGAGAATACAAATCCGCCGAAAGTATTGAATTCGTTTTCACTCGAATACAACCACGTAAACGATGTCGGTTCCGCCTTGACAATCGCCGAGCGGCGTGGCGACCGCATAGCTGCCAGTCTAGGCAGGCACATCCACGATCACCTCGTCTCGCTGTACATCTACAACCCGAGCGGCTTTATGACTGAGCTGGGCTGGGATGGCCGCGAGGTTGATGAAGAGACGTGGAAGGTTGAGGTCTTTACCGATGATACGACGAGCTACTGGGGACACAAATTCATTGGCAACCCAGAGCTTGGCCTGCAACCGATTTAGTTTAAAAATTTTTAGCTCCATGAAAAATTGTATGGAAAAGTGTGTTACAGTTGCTATACACTAGCAAAAGCTGATATGATAGCGAAAGGTCATATTATTAGGAGGTACTAATATGGGAGCTAAAGTAAGTGTCTCCGAGTTAGGTTACATCGGTATTGACACGCAAAAGGCCGACCAGTGGGAGAACTTTCTCAAAGAAGTCACTGGCATGCAGGTCTCGGATAAGACTGACGACGGCAACGTCTACGTTCGCATGGACGAGAGGCAGTACCGTTTCATCATTCAGTCGAGCGACCATGACGACGTAGCCTACTTCGGGATGCTCTGCCAGAATGAGGCCGAGTTGGACGCCCTCGCGGCCCAAGTCGAGGAAGTAGGCCTTAAGGTAATGCCTGGCACAAAAGAGGATATCGAGGCAAGGCACGTCTTGGGTCTGATAAAGTTCAACGACCCGAGCGGCCTACCGATAGAGATCTCCTACGGCCCACAGCGCGCCGGCACCCCCTACCACCCGAGCCGGGCAAGCGCTGGCTTCAAGACGGAGAACATGGGCCTCGGGCACGGCGTCCTTCACTACCCCGACATTCAAGAGGCAGTGAAGTTCTATCGTGATGTGCTGGGCTTCCGCATCTCTGACATCGGCGGCGTTGGCGCTTTCATGCACTGCAACCCACGGCACCACTCCGTTGCTATCTTCGGAATGCGCCCAGGCATGACCACGCGCATGAACCATTTCATGGTTCAGTACAATGAGCTAGACGACGTCGGCATGGCATTCGATGTCGCCCAAGAGAGCGGCGTGAAGTTCCACACACCGCTTGGCCGCCACCCCAACGACTTGAACATTTCGTTCTACATGTACAACCCCAGCGGTTGGCACACCGAGTGCGCTTGGGGCGCCCGCAATGTGGACGATAACGTCTGGGAAACAGAGACTATGGGCTTTGGGAGGCCCGGTCAGCCCGGCTGGACCCATTTCAGGCAAGCCGAGTTCGAAGCCGGCCTCATTGAGAAGGCCCCGACCCATGAATTCGGTGGACCGCCACCGACAGGACGCTAACAGATCAATAAAACACCGCTGGGAAATTATCCTAGCGGTGTTTTATTTTGAGTACCATAAAATACCAAGGCCGGGAGGAAAAAATGTTAACAGCGCAAGAACTTAAAGGCGTAGTGGCTGTAATGGCCACTCCTGCCAAGCCAGGCGCCGAAAGCGTTCTCGCTACGGACACAGTTGACCTAGACGAGACAGCGCGTATAGCCGACCAGATGGTCAAAGACGGCGTCGGCGCAATGATGGCCCTCGGCACCACCGGCGAGTGCGCCACTCTATCAGACGAAGACTACAGAGCTTTCGTGGAATGCTTCCTCTCCGCCGTGGGAGACCGTGTGCCAACGTTTGTCGGCACCACGGCGCTCGGCACTCACAAGATCGCCGAGCGCATCAAGTTCGTGAAGAGCGTCGGAGCGACTGGCACTCTGCTCGGCATACCGATGTGGCAACCAGCCACACTGGACATGGCCGTGCGGCACTATGCAGACATTTCGGACGCCTTTCCCGACTTTCCGGTTATGATCTACGCCAACGCGCGTGCCTTCCGGTTCAACTTCGGCGTGGACTTCTGGCGCGGGATCGGCCAGAAAGCGCCGACAGTAATGTCCTCTAAATTCAACAACGCCAGCATCTACAAGGAATGTCTCGAAGTTACGAACGGTCAGGTTAACTTCGTGCCGAACGAAGGCGTGGCTCTACGGTTCGCCGAGGCGTCTCCTGAAACTTGCACAGCTTTCTGGGCTCATGCGATGGGAATGAGCGCCCCGGTCGCCTTGATGGACGCGATAAACGCGCGGGACTGGGAACGGGCGAAGCAGATTAGCGCAGATATGCACTGGGCTGGCGAGCCGGTAAGGCCCTGGGTCGAAGATCAGGAAATGTTCGCCTCTTTCAACATCCAGGTCAACAAACTGCGGGAGAACGTCGCCGGTTACACCCACCCAGGCCCGATCCGCCCTCCTTATCACGTCTTGCCCGAGGGGTTCGCCGAAGCCTGCGACGCGGCGGGCAAGCGCCACGCGGAGATAGAGCAGAAATACGTCGCCATGCGGGCTCCCGCCATAGGCGGCGGCGAGAGCTAACGCGCTTTCAAAGCGAAAAGTAGGGGCGGTTCGCGAACCGCCCCTACGCTTTCGAAAGAATACTGCACATGTCATTCGACATGTTATACCAACCCGTATCCTTGTCCCACCCCGCTCGTATCTGTATACTCTATTCATCATGGCGAAAACTAACGGCAGAGTGCGCGTTGGCATTATAAATGTCACTGGTTATGCTGGCTCTGAACTCGCGCGCTTGCTGCACTTCCACCCCGAAGTTCAAGTAACTTCGGTGACAGGCCGGAGCGCCGCTGGCAAAAAGCTTTCGGACGTTTTCCCTCACCTATGGCAACAAGATCTGCCCGTCGAAGCGGAACTCGGCGACGTCGATTTCGCGTTCTCGGCGCTGCCGCACGCGGCCAGCGCCGAAGCGATCGCTCCGCTCATTGAGGCTGGCCTACCTGTAGTAGACATCAGCGCTGATTTCCGCATTCACGATCTCGCCGAGTACGAAGCCTGGTACAACGTGAAGCACCCGGCCCCAGATCTGCTGGAGGAATCGCCGTACGGCCTTACTGAGCTCAACCGCGAAGCAGTACGCGAGGCGCGCCTGGTGGCCAACCCGGGTTGCTATCCTACCGGCGCTTTGCTCGCGTTGGCGCCGGCTGTCAAAGCGGGCATTGTTGGCGCTGACATCATCGTCGACGCCAAATCTGGCGTTTCGGGCGCGGGTCGCAGCGTCGGCTTAGCTTACCATTACGCCGAGGCGAACGAGAGCGTGGGCGCTTACGGTCTCGACGGGCACCGCCACCTGCCGGAGATCACGCAAGAGCTTGCTGCGATGTGGGGCGGCCCGCAGCCGCGCGTGACATTCATCCCACACCTCATACCGATGACGCGGGGTATCCTCGCCACTTGCTACGCTGACATCCTAACCGACCGCTTGCCGCTAAACGACAATGCCAAGGCAGAGGTCATGCGCCTGTATGAGGACTTCTACTGCAACGAGCCTTTTGTACGGATCGCCGCCGAGCCGCCGCAGACGAAGTATACCTGGGGCAATAACCTCTGTCTCATTTACCCCACTATCGATATGCGCACGGGACGGTTTGTCGTGGTGAGTGCCATCGATAATCTGGTGAAGGGCGCAGCCGGGCAGGCGATCCAAAACATGAACTTGATGTTGGGCATGCCCGAGACGATGGGCCTCGACCAGCCGGCGGTCTACCCGTAGGAACGCGCGTCCACACTCATTACAATGGCTAACGAAATTACCGTCATCCCCGATGGTCACGTCACCACTCCTCGCGGCTTCCTCGCGGGCGCCGTACGGGCAGGCTTCCGCGAGGAGTTAAGCAAGCTTGACCTTGCGCTTCTGTGCTCGGATGCGCCGTGCACTGTAGCCGCGGTCTATACCCTAAATAAGGTCCAGGCCGCCCCCATAATAGTCACCAAGCGCCATCTTAAAAACGGGCGCGCCCAGGCAGTGATCGTCAACAGCGGTCAGGCCAACGCCTCAACGGGAGAACAGGGTCTAAAAGATGCCCAGGCGATGACCGAGATCGCCGCCCACAAGCTCGGCATCGTCGATGCGGCCGACGTAGCCGTCGCCTCGACGGGTGTCATCGGCAGCGTCTTTATACCGATGGACAAAGTCCAGAAAGGCGTCGAAAGGATCGAGCTTTCGACTACGGGCGGCCGCGACTTCGCCCACGCGATCATGACAACCGACACGCGACCGAAGCATGTAGCCGTACGCTTCGGCGATTACGTGATAGGCGGCGTCGCCAAAGGCGCTGGCATGATTCACCCTAATATGGCGACTATGCTCTGCTTTATCACCACCGATGCGCCGGTCGCTCAAACGATGCTGGAGGCCGCTCTCTGCGAGGCGGTCGATAGGTCATTCAACATGATCGATATCGATAGCGATACGAGTACTAACGATACGGTACTCATCCTGGCTAATGGCCTGGCCGGCGGTGAAATGATCGACGAAGCCTATACAAGCGGAGAGTCATTTCAGGCCGCCCTATCCTACGTCTGCGTTCACCTGGCTAAGGCGATCGTCGGCGACGCTGAAGGCGGCACGAAGATCATCGAAGCAGTCGTTACTGGAGCGGCATCCCTGAGCGACGCGCGCAAAGCCGCACGCGAGATCGTTAGCTCTCTTGCAGTGAAGACGGCAGTCTACGGGGCTGACCCGAACTGGGGGCGCGTGATCGCAGCCGTAGGCAACAGCGGCTGTCACATGGATGAAGCGGGGGAGAC
>WHTN01000034.1:0-9827 GCA_009377715.1 Dehalococcoidia bacterium
CGGACTTCGGGCAGATACTCATCGTCATGCGGGGCAGCGGCGAGGCCCTTCGGGGTGAAGACCTCCCGCCGGTCCCCATCAAGGCGGGGATGTTCTTCATCGCCCCTCGCGGAGCGCCGCACGGCATAAGGAACACCGGCAGCGAGCGGCTCTCTTACGTGACCGCTTCTAATAGGACGGGGGCCGAATACGTGCGGCAGCCCATCGGTGAGCAGAAGGTGAGCTTCGGGCATCAGTAAACATTAAGGATCAAAAAAAATTACCTGGTTACTTAAGGAGGCAACTCATGTTAGCCGAGTTCGATAAGCTTACCGATAGGTAAAACGGCCTTATAAGCCGCCGCGCCTTCGTAGACAGAGACGTCTATGAACTGGAGCTAGAGCGTGTCTTCGCCCGTACCTGGTGCTTCCTTGCCCACGAGTCCCAGATACCCAACCCCGGCGACTTCGTCGCTGCTTACATCGGCGAAGACCCAGTGCTGGTGGTTCGCGACTCCCGCGGCAAGGTGGGCGCGTTTCTCAACACCTGCCGCCACCGCGGCATGCGCGTCTGCCGCGCCGATGCCGGCAACGCGGCCGCCTTCACCTGCACGTACCACGGCTGGACTTACGGTAACGACGGTAAGCTGGTGGGCGTGCCCGGCTACAAGGAGTACTACTACGAAGAGATGGACATGGAGCAATGGGGCCTAGTGCCGGTGGCGCAGGTAGATTCGTATAAGGGTCTGATCTTTGGCAACTTCGACTCTCAGGCCGTACCGTTGCTGGAGTACCTGGGCGATATGGCCTATTACTTAGACCTTTTCGTCGACCGGCGTGAAGGCGGCATCGAGCTTATCGGCGGCGTGCACAAGTGGATGATGAAGTGCAACTGGAAGTTCGCCGCCGATAACTTCGTGGGAGATGGCTATCACGTCCCCGTTTCGCATATTTCGGCCGCAAGGGTGGGCTTCGGCACCGCGCCTCCGAATACCCGTCAGGGACAGCAGAGAGGCCTCGCCGTCAACGCAGGCGGGGGGCATGGCCTCGGCGCTTCCCTGGACCCCATATCCGGGACGGGAACGCTTCCTCCCATAATTAAAGAGTACGTGGAAGGAACGATGCCTGAAGCGGAAAATCGCTTGGGTCCGCGGGCGGGAAGAATAGCGAGCACGCACGGCACCGTATTCCCCAACTTTTCGATCTTGCCGGAGCTTCACACTATCCGGGTTTGGCAGCCTCGCGGCCCAGACCGTACAGAGGTATGGGCCTGGGGTATGGTGGACGCAGCCGCCCCACCAGAGGTCAAAGAAGAAATACGCTTACGCTATTTACGCTCTTTCGGCGCCTCCGGCACCTTCGAGCAAGACGATGGCGAGAACTGGCACGAGTGCACAAAGACTAGCTCAGGCTTCATGGGCCGGCAGCATTGGCTCAATTATCATATGAGACAGGGACAGGAGAGACATCACGAGGAGTTCCCAGGCGTTGTATCTGAATCGCCGAGCGAGGTCGCGCAGCGCGGGTTCTATGAGAAATGGGCCGATCTCATGGCAACGGCGATTAAGACCTGAGCCAGCGAATTTCCAAGGAGGACGTTCATGAGCCACGTAGAGGTAGGGCAGCTTGTGTTCGATAGTAGGCACGACCCTGGGCTGGAAGAGGCCTGGCGTGCCGACCCGGACGCCGTTATGGAGCGATACGGGTTCACCGATGAGGAGAGGGAAGCTATTCGCGCCAAGAATATCCAGTTCTTTTACGAACTTGGCGTCAACCCATACCTAATCGGCAGGGTTGGACAGCTTATGGGTCTGGGACAAACGGAAGTCAGGGCTGCGCTGGCGGATGCTGCGCCGCACCCGCTGCTCCCTACCGTGTGGTTTCCCGGCCCGGCGAGAAATGGAGATTATCTGATCCGTCAGAACGGATAACTGCCCAATTAGGGCTGACAAGGAGGCATATCATGGGCGAGATAGTGCTAGCGGCCGCAGCGAGCCATGCCCCCGGTATTACCGGCTACCCGGATCGCGCGGGCGAGCAAGGCAGCCGGTTCATGGCAGGCATGGAACAGATACATCAGGCTTTCGAAGAAGCCCAGCCTGATGTGATCATCGAAATATGCAACGAGCATTTCGTCAACTTCCACGTAAACAACATGCCTGCGTTGTGTATTGGGACCGGCGAGTACAACGTCGGCCCCATGGAACCGGAGGCCTGGCTCCATATACCCCGCACAAACGTGCCCGGCCATCCGGAATTCGCGAACGCAATAGTAAAAGAAGCTTACAACGCCGGCTTCGACCTCTCTTTCTCCGAGCGATTACTGCTAGACCACGGCACCGTAGTGCCTCTCCACTTCTTTACACCGAATATGGACATACCCGTAATTCCCATTTTGGTGAACTCGATAGCCGAGCCGATGCCCCTTCCCCAGCGAATGTATCGCCTAGGCAAATTGATCTCGCAGGTCATCGCTACCAGGCCGAAGGGCGAGCGAGTGGCTGTCATAGGCACGGGAGGCATATCCCACTGGGTTGGCACACCGGAGATGGGCCGCATCAACGTGGACTTCGACGAGCGTTTCCTCGAGTCGATCGAAAGGGGCCAGGGTGAAGCCATCGCGGATTGGACACCGGAGCAGATCGGCCAGGGCGGTAACGGCGCTCACGAGATACGAAACTGGATCGCGGTCATGGGCGCGGTTGCCGACGCGAAGGGCGAGGTAACGACGTATGAACCTGTCGTAGAATGGGTTACAGGTTCGGGCGCAGTCATTTGGAAGCTATGAGGAGAAACAGATGCGCTTAGAAGGAAAGGTCGCCATTGTAACCGGCGGCGGCAAGGGCATAGGCCGGGCCTACATACGCGGCCTCGCTGAAGAAGGCGCCCAGGTGGTCGCGGCGGATATCGATGAAGCGGCAGCGAAGGATACCGAAGCCGAAATCATGGACAAAGGCGGCGATGCCCTCGGCATCGCTGTCGATGTCGCCAGCGAGTCAAGCGTCGCCGCGATGGCAGAGAGCGCCGTACAGCGCTTCGGGCACGTTGACGTGCTCGTCAACAACGCCGGTCTCTTCTCAGCTCTGCCGGATCACACCTGGGAGGAGATAAGCGCCGACGAGTGGGACCGTGTGATGGCTGTCAACGCCAAGGGCGTCTTCCTGTGCTCCAAAGCGGTATTGCCGTATATGCGCTCGCAAGGTGGCGGCAGCATCATCAACATCTCCTCCGGCACGGTCATCAACGGCACGGCTCGCCTGCTTCACTACGTTAGCTCAAAGGCAGCCGTTATGGGCTTCACTCGCGCCCTCGCCCGCGAGGTCGGTGAATTCGGCGTGCGGGTTAATACCGTAGCTCCTGGCTACACCGCCAGCGAGGACGTGATCAAAACCCGGGGGATGGAGTCTCTCGAGCGCGTGCAGGCGCGACGCAGCCTCAAAAAAGTACAGTACCCAGAAGACATCGTGGGCACGGTCATATTTCTCGCGTCGGAGGATAGCGCCTTCATAACTGGCCAGATGATCGTTGTCGATGGTGGGGCAAGTTCCCACTAATAACACTCCGAGCTCAATTAGGCGACGCTTTCATTTCAGGCAATCCCCCTCGACAGACTATCGCCATAGGCGACTCTACGACGGGGTGAACGGAAAGGGGCCGCTCATGGATTCGACTGGCTCACCATGAGCGGCCTCAGGTCATTATGAGTGTCCACTTCGTCACTTAATGGATGTGGCGTTTATCTCTAGCGCTGCCTTGGAGAGCGAGGAAAACCTTATCGCTGGTCTTTGGCCTCCCTAGCAGGTAGCCTTGAAACTCACCACAACCGTGATCCGCTAAAAAAGCGAGCTGTTCTTCCGATTCTACGCCTTCCGCTACGACTCTGAGCCTTAGATTATGTGCCATGCCAATAAGACCGGCAACGAGACCGGAGTCGATTTCGCTTTTCGGAAGGTGTCGGATCAACGAGCGATCGATCTTCAATGCACTTATCGGGAGTTTTCTGAGATGAATAAGGGAAAGATTACTTATACCAAAATCATCCAGTGCTATTTTGACGCCCATCTGGTGCAATCTTTGAAGCGTCGCACTCACAGCTTTTACGTCCAAGCTAGTGATGCCTTCCGTCCATTCAATCTCCAGTTGGGTGGGTTGGAATCCTGTTTCCGTAAGTATTTTTTTAAGTAGGGAAACAAAGGACTCTTGCATTAGCTGTCTATTCGAAACGTTCACGGAAATTCTTAGAGAAGGCTTACCTGCGTCCACCCACCGTGCGCCTTGGACGATCGCTTGCCGTAGCACCCATTCTCCCAGGGTTTCTATGACTCCTGTTTCCTCCGCGAACGGAATAAAATGATGAGGTAGAAGAAGCCCACGACTGGGGTGCTGCCATCTGACCAGGGCTTCGACGGCGGTTATCTGCCCGTTCTTGACCGATGCGATTGGCTGATAGTGGAGTACAAACTCCTCTCGCTCAACGGCCTGGCGTATCTCCTTACGGAGATCTAACGTATTGGTCCCGCTCAGGCGATCGAACGAGCGGAAAAATTCGACGCGATCCCTACCTTTTTGCTTCGCATGATACATCGCCGCATCAGCGCGACTAAGCAAGCTTTGCACATCTCCGGCATCGCGGGGATAAGCGCTGATACCTATGCTTGCGGTGACTACGATCTCTTTTCCATTTACAGCCCAAGGCTCATGAAAACTCTCAATGATCCTCTTGGCCGCACCCAAAGCCTCTATGTCGGAGTCGACCTGTCCCAAAAGTATCGTGAACTCGTCCCCACCGACGCGAGCAACGTGATCTTCTTTACTGATGATGGATCTTAACTTTTCGGCGACTCTAGTCAGGAGCTCATCGCCGGCATCGTGTCCCAGAGTGTCATTTACAACTTTAAAATAGTCCAAGTCCAGAAAAAGTAGACAGAAAAACTTGCCGTCTTTCCGGGCCTTTCTAATAGTCCGACTAACATGTTCCTCAAACGCTGTTCTATTAGGCAGTTCGGTTAACATATCGTGAAAAGCGATATGTCTAATGCCCTCTTCCGCTCTCCTTTGCTCGGTAACATCTTCAACCATTTCAACGCCATACTTCGGGTTGCCATCTTCATCCCTGACCACTGTTGCTGTCAGTTTGCACCAAACTACAGAACCATCTTTTCTTAGAAATCGCTTCTGCAGTGAACCTTTAGAAATGGCATTGGGAAATTGAGACGCGAGTTCCAGATCGGCTTTGACATCGTCGGGATGTGTTATATCAGTGATGGTGCGTTGCGTAAGCTCGCGTTCACTGTAACCTAGCAACGTGCATAAAGCCTTATTAGCCTTTAAAAACTTATAGTCTTCGCTAATCAGCGATATGCCGATGGGCGCATCCTCGAAAATGCTTCGAAATCTCTCTTCGCTATCCCGCAAGGCCGTCTGGGCAACAGTGCGTTCAGTTACGTCTGCCATCAGAGTGATGACCTCATCGCGACCTGCAGCCAGATTAGGAAGCGAAGCCGTATAGAGTTCCAGATGAATCAGACTTCCATCTTTACGCTGACGTGTTACATGTTCACCACTTAATGGCTTTCCATCAAAAGTTCCCTTCATCAGCGATCTGAACTCTGCGATCGTGCCTTCCTGAACCCACGGCGGTATACGACCCATAATTTCGTCTGCCGTCCAGCCAAAAATGGTTTCGATAGCTAAATTACATTGCTGGACGTGACCCTCACGATTAAGAATGAGGATCCCCAGCGGGGAAGCATCTATGATCGCGCCTAGCGATTGACTAACATGGCGTAGATCTTCTTCGGTTTGCTTGCGCTGGGTAATATCGACCGCTATACCAGCCACAATACTTGTTTCACCCTTCGGACCTCTGATAGGGAACGCGCGATCCCAGATCCACCGGATTTCCCCATCTGGCCGTAGTATCCTGTATTCCGTATCCGTTTGATCCCCCTGCCACTGTCTTTCTACGGCGTCTAAACTCGCTTTGACATCGTCCGGGTGGACCGCATCGAAGAACGACTCCTGGTTGTCGTAGAAGCTCTGTACTGTACGTCCCCATATATTCTCATAGGCTGGGCTGACGTAAACTGTTCGCCTGGTCGCTTGATCAGCGACCCATATTACGACGTCGAGGTGGTGGGCAAACTGAAGGAATTGGGATTGCGAATTTACCAGCACCTGAAGCCTAGCGCTGGTGTCTGGATCAATAGTCGAGGGAAACGCTAGCAACGATCCCTTGTAATTATCCATACATATGTTCTAGCAGAAAAAGCAACGACCTGCTTCTAAAGTATGCGCCCCTAGAAGGACTAGCGTTCGTGCCCATGCCTTCCCTGTGAAAATCCCTGTGACACTAGAACTAAATGTTCTGCGAATCTGGTTAAGGAGACGTGAGAAGGTCGTTCGTGTTACAAGCATCACATACGTCAAATAATTTTTTTTAGAAAAAGTATCGAAAGTGCCTATGAAACCTATTGACAACACTTAGCCTACTCCGCATAATGTCATCACCGCAGCTTTTGCCAGCTTTACGAAAGAGGCGCTACTCTTGCGCACGTATAGGGATAGCATAGGCCCGGTACATCACATTAAGGAGGCACGATAATGCTAAGCTTTCTAAAGAAGGACGGGGCCAAGGAGTTGTCCGCCGATCTACGAAAGGCGCTCGGGACGCACAATTTTGGCTTGGACAAGGCCGAGATGGCCCGGCTCAGATACGTCAGTAAGTCGGGGATTATGGGTAGAAGCCGCGTTCAGTCGGTCCGTATCTTCGACCCATCGCTTCTCGTAAAGGATGGCGGCTCAATAGGGAAGTACGATGACCTCGACCAGATGAAGACAGCGATCGTAGTCGAGGGTTACATCCAAAGCGGTACGCCGTACCTCTATCGTCGCTAATTTACGTCGCTAGCTTGCCTGGCCCAGGATCGTTAATGCTGGGCCAGCTTCTTTATAGCTTACGTCGAGGCAAAAGCAAGCGCTTACACCATGGCGTGAGAACGCACCGATTGCAATGACGGCGGCCAGGATATTGCCTGACCGCCGTCATTGCAATCGTGTCTACGAAGTTGCTTCTCAATCAATCTTCAGCGCGCATGATCTCCGCCCAGCGCCGGTAAAACCCTCTCTGGCTCATTTCGGTCGGCCCATCCGCCACTTGGCCCGGGAACTCTTCGTGGCGGCGTTCGTGGCCCAGACCTAGCTGATAATTAAATTCGTAGCGCCGCCCGACAAATCCGCGCGTGGAAGCCGTGCATCTGTCCCAATTCTCGCCGTCGTCTTGTTCAAAAATCCCGCCCATTGAGAACGTACGCAACATGTTCAATCTCATGGCGTCCTTGACTCCTGCTGGAGCGGTCTTATCGACGAAGCACCACGACCACACCTCTGTTTTGTCCGGCCCGCGCGGGTGCCAGACACGGATGCTGGGGCTGGAATGCAGGGAGAAGTTTGGAAATACAGTGCCAACACCAGGATCGATGTCCTTTACCTTTGAGCCTAACCGGCGTTCCTTCTCTTCCTCCACCGTGCGCATGTACGCGTTAGCCTCAGGCCATTGTTCGGCGGGCCAGCGTTCATCGACGTTCGGGTTCAGCCGCGCGATGATGCCGTGGCCATCCCCTGGGGTTGTTTGAAGCGTCTTCGCTTGTCCGAGGCGGAGGAAGCCGACCTTCAGCCCGGAAATATGAGTAACACCGAAGTGGTAGTTGTCACCGGCAAAGTTGTCTGCAGCGAACTTCCAGTTGCAAGGAATGATCCATTTATGCACACCACCGAGAATTTCGACCCCCTCCTCGGTGCGGTCGAAAAGAAAGTCCATGTACCAGGCCATATCGCCGAGGTACTCGACGAGCGACGGCGCGTTCGCATCGAACGTGCCGAAGATCAACCCCTTATAGCTACTCACCTGGGCCACCGGCACAAGGCCCCACTGTTCCATGTCCAGCTCTTCGTAGTAGTACTCCTTGTAGCCCGGCACACCCACCAACTTGCCGTCGTTGCCATACGTCCAGCCGTGGTACGTGCAGGTGAAGGCTGCGGCGTTACCCTGATCGGCGCGACAGACGCGCATGCCGCGGTGGCGGCAAGTGTTGAGGAACGCGTTCACGTTGCCGCGCGAGTCGCGCACCACGAGCACGGGGTCTTCGCCCATGTAGGCGGAGACGAAGTCGCCCGGATTGGAAACCTGGGACTCGTGTCCGAGGTAGAGCCAGCAACGAGCGAAGATGCGCTCGAGTTCTTGCTCGTAGATCTCGTTATCGATGAAGATCCGACGACTAACCAGAGCCTTCTCATCATCCACAAGAGTTCGTGAATCTATCACAATCGTCCCTCCAACGCATTCGTTCTACTTGCCATCGTTAGGCCTTAAACCAGGCGTACTGGAAGCGGTTGGGCTCGAAACCAGACGGATGCTTATAGCCTCGCACCCTCGGAGCAACCGCATACTCGGCGTTCGGAGAGTAGACAGGAATAGCAACCGCCAGATCGATAACGCGGCGCTGGATCTCCTTAAGCATCGTCTTGCGCTGCTCTTCATCGAGCGTAACAGATTGTCTCTGGATCATGTCGTCGAGCTGCCGGTCGCTCAAATGCTTCCAAAGGCCTGCCTGGAAGCCGGTCGTATGGTAGAAAGTGAAGAGATGCGTGCTGGTAGGCGAAGCCGGCGTGTTGCTGCCGTACGTCATGTCCGTCTCACCACGCTGATAGATCTTTTCGGTAAGTTCAACTTTGTCGGCTACCTTAAGCGTCGCGTTGATGCCGATCTGCCTGATCTGCGCTCCGACGAGCTCTGCCGCAGACGTCGTCTCTAGGTTCGGAATGCCACCCGGCCGTTTTGGGACTATACGGAGGGGCTATTGCGGATGCCCTGCCCAAGCGGGTCGCTCTGGCGGCGACTTACAATCTACAGGCGTTACTTTGCTTCACAATACCCGCCTTTCTAGGCACGGACTTTTTGCCTCTTCTACTTCTAGTTTTCGCTGTCAACGCTTTAGGGCAGATATCTACCCCGTCCGAATCTTCCGTCTTGCCGCTAGTGGCTACCGAAGCCGAACTAGCCAGTGCGGCATCGCTGGTAAACTTGGCCTCCGCCGCTGGAACGGGCTTCGGAACGGCTTTACTCGCGCCGGTGCTGGTCAGAGCCTTCGGGGTAGAGACGGTTTTGTACGTCGCCGGCGGCATGTTGCTGCTCGCGGCCAGTCGAGCGTTCGATCTGCCGACTGGTGAAAAGCGCCGAGAAGTCTATGGCGCGGTGCGGCGCGTGCGGGTCCGTTTTGTAGTCGCTTGGCTTTTCCGGCAACCGGCGCTGAGCACGATGCTCTTCGTCGGCGTGCTAGCCACTACCGCCAACGTTATTCTACAAACGCTGGCTCCGCGTTATGTAGATTCGGCATTGCAGGCGGACGCGGCCGATACTGTATACATCTTTGCGCCATCGGCCGTCGGCCTTTTGGCGGCGCTGGGCGTCGCGCCTATGCTGATGAGGCTATGGGGCGAACGCCGGGCCGCGTTGGTAGGATTCTTCTTCGTCGGCGTGTCGCTCTTCTTTTTAGGGATTATCGGACAGGCAACCGATATCTTCGATCCTGTTAACCCGATCCACCTCCTCGCCTTCGTTGGGATCGAGCTAGGCGAAAGGCTCCGGACTGCCGCCCTTCTGGCGATCCCGACCGGCTTCGGGGTCGCACTCGCGGCGACCTGCGTGCAGACGTATATCAATCGCCGGGTGCCGCTCTGCTTCCAGGGGCGAACTTTCGCGCTTCAGGGCACGCTCAAAAGTGCGATCGCGATCATGCCCCTTCTATCGTCAGGAGCAGTGGCGTCGGCTGACCCCACCGTGGTCTCGAC
>WHTN01000034.1:9837-23971 GCA_009377715.1 Dehalococcoidia bacterium
GCGGTAGGCGTGGAGAAAGTATTGCTAGTTTCGCCGGTGTTGCTTATCGTATTTGCGACGACTTTAGTGGCGATCAGCGTCCGCTTCGCTAGCCTCGCCCCGCCCGATAGGCTGGATGTGCTAAAGTCTTTTTGGGAAGAGCCTCAGCCCCGGACCCCGCTGAGCTAGCGGTTTAGCGCTTTTGCTTTATTTCCGTTTCCTTCAAGATCGCATCGACGACGTTCGGCATTCTTTCCTTCATCCCTTCCGGGGATAGGCCCAGAGCGATGTGAACGCGGTTGATGAAGTTACGGTACGCCGTCACCGTAACAATATCTACGATGTTCTCATCGCTGAAACCGGCTTGTCGTAAGGTATCGAGGTCTTCTTCGGCCATAGTCCAAGGAGCATACGTCAACTTTTCGGCGAACTCTAACATAGCGGTTACTTTCGGCTCATGCTCGACGCTTCGCCAGTCTCGGTACATGGCTACCGTCTCTTCCGGATCGGTGCCGTGCTGACGGATCAGAGTACCCGCGTGTGCGCTGGCGCAGTAGGAGCAGGCGTTCAAGCCCGACACCGCGATGTTAACGAGATCCGTCCACTCCGAGCCAAGCGTATTATCGTCGACGACGGCGTTGCGGAAATCGTCTTTCACCATACCAACTTCCGGGCGCAGGCTGAAGACGAGCGCGGTCGCCGGTACAGATGCCGAGGACCTACTCCCCTGCACTTTCGCGTACAGCTCCGCCACTTTCCCTTCCGCTTCTGCCGGATCTACCCATGGGATCCACATCAGGTTTCCGGTTTTCAACATAGCAGCCTCCTCTTTTATGATTTGCGTTCTGACCGTGAAGTTAGGGTCATTTCAAGCTCGGCGTGCCAGTCGTGCGGCCAATATTCTGGGGCGCTTCCCCAGTATTCCGTATCCCATTTCTCATCGGTGAGAGTTGGAACGTCTCGTGAACCCCAGCCACACTCAGTGTGCCAACCACTCGGGTTGAACACATAGAACGAGAGCGATTGGTCGCTGGGGTGCCTGCCCAGCGTAGTGGCGAACCTATCTCCCCTTTTCTCGCAGATGTCGTAGGCCATTCCGACATCGTCTACCTCGTGGTACTGCACCATAAAGTGGTTCATGCGCTGCGTGAGGTTACTCCTCGGCTCAAAAAGCGCCAGAGAATGATGGCGCACGTTACAGTGTAGGAAAGCCGCGCCTCTCATGCCGGGCTTCGTATCGGTTATGCGGAAGCCGAGCACGTCGCGATAGAAGCGGACGCCCTCCGCTACGTTGGGGTACCAGATCACCGTGTGGCCGAGGCGAGATCGCCGGTCTTAAAACCGGAGGTAGGGCGGGAAGGATAGAACGGCTTAGACGAAAGGGCCGGACCATAAGCGATCTCCGTAGACAGGCCACTCGGGTCTTTGAACTTGATGAGACCAGTAACGTGTCTCGATTCGATCTCTTCTTTAGTGCCCAGCTCGACTTCGATGCCATCTGCTTCTACCTGACTCGCTATCGCGTCGAGAGACGCTTCATCGGCGACATGCCAGCCCAAGTAACCGATGTCTTCCTGATCGCTCGGCTGTATTAGCAGGCGGCATTGGCGCTCGTCCATCCGTATGATTCTGGTGCCATCGTCATCCGCTTCGGGCGACACCGACATCCCCGTGACTTCCGTAATGAACTTCACCCAGCCATTTACATCGCGTGTGTTTATCCCAAGATATCCTAGCTCAGCGACAGTCGCTTTAGTCGGCATTTGTGAACCTCCCTTACTGAAGTTAGTCCCTTTGAGCCCATTCTTTGTGCTCGCCCACCGTTTTAAGCCGGTTGCCGGTTCGCCTCCTCAGCGATAAGTCTGTCGATACTTCTAACGAAGCGAGTAAACAGATCGGCAAACTGTGAGCGATCTTCTTCGTTCCAGTCCGAAAGTATGCGCACCAAGATTCGACGGTCTGCTTTGATGCGGTTCTCCACAAGCTCTTCCCCCTTTTTGCTAATTCGGATCATCACTGCCCTGCGGTCGGAAGGATGATCCGCGACTTCCACCAGGCCTAAGGTCATCAACCTGCGAACGAGTCTGCTCATACCTGGGAGGGCAATGCTTGTAGATTCTGCTAGATCGGTAACCCGCATTGGACCGCTGCGATCCAGTATGATTAGGGTGGCGAATACTTGAGGATCGTAATCGGCCCCAGTCATCCTATTGAGAATCTTCATAACCTGGCTACGCCGATGCCCGCGCACGATAGCGCTCAAAGCCTCATTGATAGCCTTTAAATCTGCGGTTTGTACATCTGTCTTCATGCGCAAACTATACCATACCTGCCTGTCGTAATAAGTTTGTTTCACGGGAAATTGCAAGTAACCGCCCAATTGCTACGTGGCTTTGCCCATTACTTCTGCCCATCGCCTATAAAAGCCCTTCTGATTGTTCTCGCTAGGGATCGGCGCTATGAAGCCCGGATAATCCTCGCTTGCGCCTTCCCGATTTTGTGCTAAGTGATAGCTATACTGGTAGCGCCGGGCAACTGTCCCCCGGCTCGCTTGCGTCGCCTGGTTCCAGTTCTCGCTATCGTCTTGTTCGAACATCCCGGAGACGCCAAAGGTAAGATTATAGTAGGCAACGCTGGCCTTTTGAACCTCCGGCGAGGCCGCCTTGTCGGTAATATGCCACGACCACAGCTCAGTCTTGTCAGGACCGCGCGGATGCCAGACGCGGATTGTGTTGTGCGCCCAAAGCACGCAGAAGCTAGGGAACACAACGCCCGAGATAGGCCCAAGGTTAGCACGTACAGGCCCCAAATGCTCACGCATCTCACCGTTTATCTCTTGCAGATAGCTGCCCTCCTCCCACTCCAGGTCTTTCCGCAAAATCATACCGTGGCCGTTTCGTGTGCGGACCGAAAAACCCAGCGGGTTCATTTGTCCGGGTCGGTTTTCACCGGGTCTCAAGTTGTTCACGGTATTGCGAGCGCCAACCTTCTGAGGGGAGATGTGAGTGACCGGCACATGGTAGGCGTCGCCGATGAGATTCTCGGAGATGAACTTCCAATTGCACGGCAGGACCCACTTCTGCACCCCGCCGAAGATGATGCTGCCCCCCTCTCTGCGGTCAATAAGCGGATCCATATAGAATTTGTAGTCGCCTAGATAGTCGGTTAGGCTTTCGGCGTCCGGGTCGAAAGTGCCGAATACCAACCCCTTATACGAATCGACTTGGGCCACAGGCACTAGGCCCCACTTCTCCATATCTAGCTCTTCGTAGTAGTACTCCTTGTAACCGGGAACGCCCACCAGGTTGCCATCGTTGCCATAAGTCCAGCCGTGATAGGTACAGGTGAATGCAGCCGCGTTGCCTGCGTCGGCGCGGCAGACGCGCATCCCGCGATGGCGACATGTGTTGAGAAAGGCGCCGATCTTACCACGCGAGTCGCGAATAACGAGTACAGGGTCTTCGCCCATATACGCGGCCACGAAGTCACCGGGATTGGGGATCTGGGATTCGTGGGCAAGGAAAAGCCAGCTTCTTGCGAAGATGTTCTCTAACTCGCGCTCGTATACCTCGGGATCGCTGTAGATGCGCCGGCTAACAGTGCCCAACTCAGGCTTAATGAGTTCACCCACGTCTAGCATTTGTGCCTCCTCTTCAGCAATATTACTGATTTAGAAAGATGGACTTTCTGCCCTCGAAGGATAGTTGCCAGCGCGATCTTCCGTATACTGAGAAGATAACTTACTTGCTTTGGCAAAGCAAGTACTTTTGTAGAAAAAACTGTCTTAAAAACTTGAAAATATAGGCTTTGCAAAAAGCCCGCTATCATTCTGAGGGAAGCGACGTTAAGCTTTGTCAAAGGGCGTCGCATTCTTGATGATCCGCTGACTGGAGGTAGAGGCGGCTCACGAGCCGCCTTATGCCCCTCCTCGCAAAACCAATTGACACGCCGCAGAGTTAGCGATAGTCTTCGGCTGTCTGCAGTCGCGAACCCGCAACACAGAGGAGGACTGAACAAATGGTCTCCCGGATCGAACCGAGATACGACCCCAAAGCTCACTACGAAGTAGAATCGCATGATATCGAATACCGCCGCGACGGCGATGAAACGCGCTCTGTGCGAATCTATCAGCCGAAAGGCGCCGGCCCTTTTCCGGCCTTAGTCGACGCGCACGGTGGCGCCTGGGGTATGGGCAGTCGCATCGGCAACGAGTTTGTGGACAAAGAGCTGGCGGCGAGCGGGATCGTCATCGCTGCCATCGATCTTTCGCTAGCGCCGAAGCATACTCACCCCGCACAAGTTATCGACTTCAACCACGCGACGCGCTGGCTCAAAGCCCATGCTTCCGAATATAACGTCGCGCCGAATGCCGTCGGTGGAATGGGAGCATCAAGCGGTGGTCACACGGCTATGCTCACCGCTATGCGTCCCCACGAAGCGCGGTTCAACATGATCGAGGTTTCCGGAGCAGCAAACGTAGACGCCTCTCTAGCGTACGCGATCGCCCTGTGGCCGGTCATCGACCCCCACGCCCGCTACCGGTATGCGAAGGAGTCCGGGAAGGGAGACCTCGCGACTCGCACAGAAGCGTATTTCCCCAGCGAAGACGCTATGCGCGGGGACAACCCTCAGTTAATCTTGGAACGTTCCGAGAAGGCCGAAATGCCACCGATGATAGTCATCGCCCCCGACCCTGACGAGAACGTACCGAAAGCGATATTCGCGAGCTTCGTGGAGGCATACGGAGCCGCGGGCGGCGATGTCGAGATCGAGTGGTTCCCCGGCGCTTACCACGGCTTTGGCCGCGAACTTAGCCCGGACACTGAGCGTGCCTTGGTAGTCATAAAGGACTTCATCGCGCGCCACTTAAGGTCGTCTTAAACAGAGAATGACGCTCCACAGCCGGTTATGACCTAGGGCCTCAAAATGACGAATGAACGGTTGTCCTCGCTAGCAGCCCTCCATCATAAGGACTTCCGTCTCTTCTGGTTCGGGCTGATATCGTCTGTTGCAGGGCAACAGATGCTCTGGGTAACCGAAGGCTGGCTGATTTACGAACTCACCGGTTCGAAAGTTCTGCTCGGCAGCGCCGGCCTGATGCGCCTGCCTCCTCCACGGTGCTCACGTTCCTGGGCGGCGCAATAGCCGATAAGGTAGACCAGAAGAGGCTGCTATTATACCTACAACTCGGACAGGGGCTGCTGCTGGCTTTCCTGGCGACGCTTTGCGTTACCGATAAAATAGAAGTCTGGCACATCCTGGCGATCGCCTTCTCTTTGGGTTCGCTCGGCGCGTTCGAGCAGCCGGCGCGCCAGGCCCTCTTCCCTACACTCGTCGACCGCAGCGCTCTTACGAGCGCAGTGGCCCTGAACTCGACCGTCCATCCAGGCACCCGCATAATCGGCCCGGTGCTCGCCGGCGTGCTCCTCGCCTCAATATCCGGCGCCACCCACTCAGCGCCCATCGCGGCGTCTGCCGCGTTCTACTTAGCAGCGGCCGGACACGTAGTCTGGGCGCTGTTCCTGCACTTCGTGCATACGCCGCCCGTCCGCCGCCGGCGAAGCTCGGACCTATTTCAAGATATGGCCGCCGGCGTTTCCTTCATCCGTAGGAACCATGTCTTTGGCTTCCTTATCAGCATGACCTATTTCAACAACTTCTTCGCCCTATCCGCCTTTACGCTCTTCCCTGCGTTCGCGAAGGACATCCTGCACGTCGGCCCCTCCGGGCTAGGCTTGTTATACACCGCTATCGGCATCGGCAATCTGATAGGCGTCCTTATCACAGCGAACCTGGGCAACTTCGAGCGGCGGGGGTGGTTGATCTTGGGCGGCACAGTCATCGAGGCCGGATTCCTGGTGCTCTTCGCCGTGTCGAGCTGGTTCGCGGCGTCTTTGGTGCTACTGGGTCTGGCGGGCATCGGCTCGTCCATCTTCAACGTCTCCGCGCAGAGTACGCTTCAAGTCCTCGTTCCCGACGATTTCCGGGGCAGGGTGATGGGTATCTGGGGGCTTACGCATAGCACCTTCCAACCGCTCGGCCAGATGCAGATGGGGACAATGGCGGCGCTGTTCTCGCCGCCGTTCGCCGTTATCCTGGGCGCTGGTATGGTGATAGCTTTCGCGATTGCAACCACACGAAACCAGCGCATACGCGAGTTAGGCATAGCATCGACATCACAGGCGCCGCTAGAAACGGCCGAAGCTGGCAGCAGCTGAGGCTCTCAGTGTAGTAGCGAGTAGCGCGAGCGCTGAGACTTCGGTATGATGTTTGAACGCAGAACGCGTTCCCTCTCCGCTTATGGCAAAGGCGCAGATCCCCTCGTTATAGCGTAACTTCAGCAGGATCAAGGCCACGCGGGCTTTCCATCACTGCAATTTCCATGGTACTGGTTCGGCGCTATCGGCTTGACGACAGCGAAGGGCATGCAACAGCTCACCCTGGCCTGGCTCGTGCTTGAGTTAACCGATTCGGCGTCCCAGCTTGGCATCGCCGTGTTCCTCCAAGGGCTGCCGATGCTGCTTTTCATGGCGTACGGCGGCGTGCTGACAGATCGCCTCGACCGCGTCAAGCTTCTGATCCTCAGTCAAGTGCTGATGATGCCCGTGCCTCTCGCTCTGGGCTTGCTTTCCGAGTTCGGCGAGGCGCACGTCTGGCAAGTCTACGTCGGTTCACTCTTTGTCGGCGCGATCCAGGCCGTCGTCTTCCCCGCGCGCCAGGCGATAATCCGTGACGTAGTGGAGCGCGATGATGTCATGAACGCAGTCGCCCTGCATGCGACGCTGCAGAACTTCACTCAGATCATCGGGCCTTCGCTGGCCGGCTTCGTCATCGCCTGGTCAGGAATCGCGACCGCGCTGTACATCAACGCCTCTCTGTATATCTTCGGCGTAATCGGCCTGCTGATGATAAGCGGCGTGCAGAGTACGCGACGCCTTGCATCGACCAGCGTAGCGAAGGACATGGCCGACGGCATCAGGCATATCCGAAGCATTCCGCCGGTTTTATCGGTCATCTTGCTTGGCTACGCTACGGGCTTTTTCGTGCTGCCGGTGGCGCAGATGATGCTCGCCTTCGCTAGGGAAGAGCTCAACCTAGGCGCCGACGGGGCCGGCGTGCTGTTGATGTTCGCGGCTTTAGGCGCGGTCGTAGGAAACGCAGCTCTAGCTATACTCAGCGACCTGTCGAGCAAGCACTGGATCCTCCTCTGGTCGACGTTACTGCACAGCGCATCGCTTATCGTGTTTACGCTCATGCAGTGGTATTGGGCCGCTCTCGCGGTGATGCTCGTCGTGGACGTGGGGCGGATGGTCTTCGTCTCGCTGGGTACGACCTTCGTCCAGCTTTTGGTTTCCCAGACTACACCGGGCGCGCGGCTGAGCCTGTGGTACCAGGGAGCCGCCCTGATCTACGTCGGCGCGCTGCCGATGGGGCTGCTCGGCGATCAGATCGGTCTGCGAGCGACCATCGCCGGCAGCGCTTTCATCTACGCGCTCTTCTCGTTGTGGATAGGTTTTAGCTGGCCGCATATCCGCAAGATGAGCAAGGAGCTATCCGAACCGGCCCCGGCGACGTAGCTAAGCTTAGCGTTGGACTAAAATGCCCTCTTGGCAAGGCCCTCGACAAGCTCGGGATGAGGCGAACCGTCCGACGCCATCATCGACGACCAAAAGCTGTAGAAGCCGCGCTGGTTGACCTCACTCGGGGCGGGCGCGAGCGTTCCCGGCAGCTCTTCGTCGTGTTGCTCGTGCCCTAGCTTGAGTTGATAGTTGAATGGGTAGCGTCGGCCGATCGTACCGGAACTTGAGATCGTGCACTGGCCCCAGTTCTCGCCGTCGTCCTGCTCGAAGCTCGCCCCCGGCCCGGACTGCACCTGGAGGTTCGCCAGCCGCGTCTCGTTCTTTATCTCCGGCGGCGCAGCTTTATCGACGATGCACCAGGCCCACGTCTCGATCTTGTCCGGGCCACGCGGGTGCCAGACCCTGATAGTCCGGAAGTTGTCGCTGGCAACGTACGAGAAATTAGGGAACATGGTGCCGTTTATCAGCCAGGCGCGTTGCTGTCGTAAGCTCCCCAACCGCTGCTCCAGTTCCGGCTGAATGCTTTTGACGTAAGCGTTCAGGACGGGCATATCGAACTCCGTAAGTTCGTCAACCGCCGTGCCGTGGCCGTGGCCCGCGTACACAGTATTAAACTCCGGCCGACGTTCACCCGAAAGACCGAGAACCCGACCTTCAGCGCGCTCAGGTGCGTTATCCCTACGTGATAGTTGTCACCCTGGAAGTTGTCCGCAGCGAACTTCCAGTTACAGGGCATAATCCACTTATGCACACCGCCCGTCGCCTCGGTGCCGCCTTCGCGACGGTCCAGCATTACGTCTAAGTAGAAGGCGAAGTCGCCCAGGTACTCCTGCGGCGACGGCGCGCTTGGGTCGAAAGTGCCGAAGATCAGGCCCTTATAGCTATCGACCTGCGCCACCGGCACCAGGCCCCACTTCTCCATGTCGAGTTCTTCATAGTAGTACTCCTTATAACCCGGCACGCCCACCAGCTTGCCATCGTTGCCGTAAGTCCAGCCGTGATACGTACAAGTGAACGCGGCCGCGTTACCGGCGTCGGCCCGGCAGACGCGCATGCCACGGTGACGACAGGTGTTGAGGAAGGCGTTGAGCTTGCCGCGCGAATCGCGAACGACTAGCACCGGGTCTTCGCCCATGTACGCGGCCACGAAGTCGCCGGGGTTCGGGATCTGCGATTCGTGCGCGAGGTAAAGCCAGCAGCGGGCGAAAATACGCTCCAGTTCTTGCTCATAGACTTCTCTATCTATAAGAATGGGCCGGTTTACCAGCCCATTCTTCTCGTCGACGAAACCGTTGCTATCTAGCATAAGAAGCCTCCTTTTGTCACTACTGTTTTGTGCAGCGCTTACCCGTGACGCCTTAATACTACTAAACTTCTCATCGCTGCGTATCTTCTTGGGAAATTTGACCCGTAATACCTTGCAAAAGCTCAGAAAAGTGGAATAATAGAGCGCGTTCAAACCGTTCCAAAAATTGGAGGAGGTAGATTCAATGCTTGCACATAGGGACATCAAAGGAATAATCGGCATCGTGCCCACACCTGCCAAGCCGGGCGCCGATGACTGGCGTAAGGAAGATACCGTCGACTTCGATGAGGCGGCTCGCGTCACTAACCAGCTCATCAAGGACGGCGTCGGTTGCATGCTCACAAACGGCACCACGGGCGAGGCTTCCACTCTGCTGTGGGAGGAAGAGCACAAGCCCTTCGCCGAAGTGGTCATCGAGACGGCGCGTAAGCGCGTGCCGTTATTCATCGGCGTCACGACTTTGGGGACGAGGGAGAGCATCCGCCGGGCGAGGCACTTCGTGGATATGGGTGCAGACGGCATCCTCCTCGGCATTCCGATGTGGCAAGCGCCGACCATGGAGGAGGCGGTCGCCCATTATAAGATGGTCTCCGAGGCGGTGCCAAACGCGAATATAATCGTCTACGCCAACACCCAGGCTTTCCGGTTCGCTTTTCCGCCGGCGTTCTGGGGCATTATGCACCGCGAGGTGCCGGCCGTAATCGGCGCTAAGTACGGCAACATGACCAACCTACTGGCTTCGCTGGCCGCCTGCGAGAACTCGATCAATCTCGCACCGGTATACTCGGGGCTATATCAATTCTCTTTGCTATCGCCGGAGACTAGCACCGCATGCTGGAGCCACGTAGTGCAGCTCGGCCCTATGCATGCGATGCTCGATGCTGTTGGCAAGGGTGATATGGCAAAGGCCAAAGAGGTCCAAGATGACTTCCAATGGGCCCGTTCCACCCAAGACCCGCCGCTAAGCCCAGAGGTATTCGGCCAGTTCAACATCCAGCTCGAGAAGTTGCGGATGGACGCTGCCGGGTACTGCAAGGCCGGCCCAATGCGGCCACCGTACCATCTGATACCGGAAAAGATGGCCGAAGGCGCCCGCGAGGCCGGACGAAGATGGAAGGTGATCGCCGAGAAGTACGCCAACGTGCCCGTAGCGCGATAGCTTACAGTCGCATTGAAGCAGGCGCCCTCATAATTGAGGGCGCTTTCTCGCTAGATGACGTTCCGCTTCTCCCTCTCACACGCTCTTGTCGACAAGGACATTACACTATGACCAGAGGCCGCTCACCCTGAGCTTGTCGAAGGGAATTGCATCTACCACAATTGGCCGAAGGAACCTCTCAATAACCCAAAAAGTCCAGCCACACATCCAGCGTAATAGAACGGGCAGAGATTGCTTCTCTTCGTCCACCAAGGGCGACTCCGCTCGCAATGACGAAGCGATGCTGTTGACCCTCCGTACTATGGTATGCAACACTGTTTATAAGAACTTATGATTTTTAGTCATGTTCGAAGACTGCAGGTGAGAAACGAGGGAAACGAAGCTGCCGATAATTGAGTACGAACAACAAAGAACCGCCCACTATCTGCCTACGTGAGCCATCTTCGTCCTCCGGCCTTAAGAAACGGCGATCCGCAATCAACCCCCGTAACTCAATCCCGCGATACAGATTTGAAAGGAAAACCATTGCTATCTTTTGATTCTATAGCCTTACGGGCGTCAAGCCGTGAGGCGTTATCCATAATGGGCATCGACACGCCCACTAAAATTCAGGATTCTTCGATCCCGCTTTTGCTTAACGGTCGCGATCTAATCGGCCAGGCCCAGACCGGCTCCGGCAAGACCCTTGCCTTCGCTCTCCCGTTGATCGAACACTGCGATAGTCAGCTGCGCCATACGCAAGCGCTTATCGTTACGCCGACGCGCGAACTGGCCCGGCAGATAACCGACGTTATGCAAAGATTGACCAGGAAAAGTGGCTTGGCCACGTGCGTACTCTACGGAGGTCACGGCTTCGGGCAGGAGATAGCCGACCTCCACCGGGGCGCCCAAATAGTTGTTGGGACGCCTGGTAGGCTGCTCGACCACATCGAACGAGGAACCTTAAAGCTCGGCGAATTACGAATGCTCGTTCTCGATGAAGCCGATGAACCCTCGACCGTGGTTTCGCACCGGCAGTCGAGCGCATCATAGCTTACACTCCGAGGGACCGGCAGACAGCTTTATTCTCTGCCACCATTTCCGATAGCGTGAAAGGCATGGCCAAGAAATACTTAAGGGAGCCGGAGACTCTTGCTGTAGACCCGATCGTGGAACCACCCGCTGAGATCGACCATGTCGTTATCGAAGTATACGGTGGGAATAAGCTTGCATCGCTCACTAAACTCTTAGACGAACCGTCCGACGGCGGCACTCTGGTCTTTGGCCGTACAAGGCGCGGCGTTCGAAACCTGGGACAACGACTGCGGGGCCTCGGCTACGACGTCGGCGTGCTGGAGGGCGACTTAAGCCAGCGGCAAAGGGATAGAGCGATCGACCTTTTCCGTTCAGGCAGACTGCCCATTCTAGTAGCCACAAATGTCGCCGCCCGGGGGTTAGACATCCTTCACATTACGCGCGTAATCAACTACGACCTTCCGGAGACGCACGAGCTATTCATCCACCGCGTAGGTCGTACCGGCCGCATGGGCCGTTCCGGCCTTTCGATCAGCTTGGTGAATGCGACGGAATTGCCAAAACTGCATCTGCTAGAGCGCTCGCTGGGGAAACGGCTTCCTCGGATTACGGGCAGCATCGAAAGCCATATGGCCCAAGCAGGTGCGTTGAGTTGAGAAGTAGAAATTACATCGCGCTAGCGTTTGCTGTAAAGTAGTGTTAAGGAGTTAATGTGAAGACTTTGTACGTGGGCAACTTGGCTGCTGATGTGACCGAGGCAGAGTTGAAGGACACCTTCGCTGGTCGTGGAGAGATCGCCTCGATCAAGATGCTCAGCGGAAGACGTGGTCGCAACAGCACTAAGTATGCGTACGTCGAAATGGCTAGCGACGCTTTGGCAGCGGAAGCGCTCGAAGCCTTGCGCGGGACCGAGCTCAAAGGACACAGGCTCGATATCGTCCTCGAAGAACCGGCGCCTACCCAGCGACCCCGTCGCCAGTTTCGTGGCGGGCAACGCAGGCGATAAGCCCTCCAGGCAAAGGCCTCTTTCGCTCACCCTGTCTCCGAAGGCGACTCGCTGAGGCGAGAGCTTATCGAAGGGCATTGCGCAATAACCAAAGGCCGCTCATGGATTCGACAGGCTTACCCTGAACGGTTCTTTTTCCCCTCATCCCGAACTTGTGCATACTCTTGAAGCTCAGTTTGAAACGCGTTTTGCCACTGGCGTAACTGCGAGACGGCTAAGGCAACCTCTGGAACCAGCGTAAGCCCAGCAGGCTCGCGGCGACCATAAACATAGAACCGAAAGCGCTGAACAGCGCGGTCACTTCAGTGCGTTCTTCCGTCCAACCTACTTGGGCGCCAAGATCGGCGTAGATGTTTTCTAGTTCGTCCGCCTCAGCTGCATAAAAGTACTGGCCTCCCGTTTCGGTTGCTATCATCTGTAACGTAGCCTCGTCTAGCACCGTCTGCTGACCGCCGACGATGGTCTCAGCATCGCGCTGGCCGATCCCCACGGTGTGCACCCGTATGCCCGCGGCCGTGGCCCTAGCTGCGGCTTCCGCCGGTGGGATGCCGGAGCTCGATTGCCCATCGGAAAGCAGGATTATGAGCGAAGGCGTTTGTTCGCCGGTCTCGTCCGACTGCTCTTCTAAGACGTTATCGATAGCCAACCCCAACCCGTCGCCGATAGCCGTCCCTCCCTCTGCTCTAACGCTGTCGATTGCCCGGACGAGTGTTTGGTGGTTATCGGTAGGCTCAGCGATCAGATTCGCCGCACCGCTGAAAGTCACGAGGCCGAGACGGACGCCGTCTGGGACGCTCTCCGCCAGATTGCGGCCGGCGCTCTTCGCCGCCTCCATGCGGTTCGGTTCCATGTCCGGTGCGGCCATCGATCCGGAGCTGTCCAGCACCATCATGACCGTACCTTCGTCGCGAGGAACCGGAATGACCGCCATAGGTCGGGCGACGCCGACAAGCAGTACCGTGAGGCCGAGCAAGAAGAGTAGCGGCGGGACGTGGCGCCGCACCCCGGGGCCACGTCCCATTACTTGGCTGAGCAACTCAACGTTAGTAAAGCTCACCACATATTTACGCCGCCGGCGCTGAGCAAGCAGGTAAAGGCCAATAAGAACAGGCACTAAGGCTAGACTGAGCAGCAAATACGGCCATTCAAAACTCATGGAATCGCCTTTCGTCGGTCATCTGTTACTGGCGGCTCGCTGCGCCCCTGCGAACGGCCCAGTTCTTGAGCCCGCATCGCCATCTGATGCCGTCGCATCCTCAGGAATCGCACGAGGGCCGGCAACATCTCTTCGGCCGTCGTGAGTTCAAGTAGGTCAATGCCACAGCCAGCCAGAGTCTTACAGAGGTGTTCGCGCTGCTCCATCGCCGCCCACCGGAACCTATCGCGCAATCGCGCATCGGCCGTATCAACCACTATCTGCTTCCCGGTCTCCGGGTCTTCGAACGTCACCAGGCCGACGTCGGGTATGACACCCTCACGCGGGTCGTATAGATCGACCGCTACGATCTCATGACGGTGTGCTAGCCGCCGGACTACCGGTTCCCAACCCAGCGGCGCTAGGAAGTCAGAAACAATGAATATAAGCGAACGCCGGTGGAGTTGCCCCTCCAAATATGCGAGCGCTCCCGCGAGGTCCGTTCGCCCGCTTTTTCTTACGATTGGCACCGTATCGACACTGCCAATAAGCCCGAGCACATGCGAACGGCCACGCGCGGGCGGGACCGTCCGCAGCGGCCGCTCAGCGAATAGCAGCGCACCGACGCGATTGCCATGTCGGCCAAGCAATTGCGAAGTCGCGGCCACGAACTCGATGATGCGATCGCGTTTCAGGCAGAGCGCTGTGCCCCAGTCGATCGATGCGCTGACGTCGATAACCAGCCACGCGTCCAGCGCGCGCTCAACGAGCGACTCGCGCAAGAACGGCTGGCCCATACGGGCGGTGATATTCCAATCGATACGACGCACGTCTTCGCCTGGTTGGTACTCGCGCAAGCCGTGTAACTCCATCCCTGGCCCCGATAGCAGCGAACGGCTATCGCCTCCAAGCTGTCGCGCTATTGGGCGAATGACCTTCCATTCGAGCATCCGCA
>WHTN01000035.1 GCA_009377715.1 Dehalococcoidia bacterium
CCGACCTTGTGATCACGCCGGAGCGCGGCGTTAGCGCTGCCAGCAGCCTAATAACCGGCTTTCACGAACCGAAGGCCAGCCACTTCGGGATACTGGAAGCTTTCGCCGGACATCGCCATATCGAGATAGCGTATGAGGCCGCGCTGAACGAGGGCTACCTTTGGCATGAATTCGGCGATCTACATCTCATACTTCGAAATGACATGTGCCAGGACGAAGACCTACTGCCCTATTCATTCTGAACCCTTCGGCAAGCTCAAGGATAACTCCGTGAGAATCCGAGCAGCAAAAAGATACGGATTCTTCGCTCCACGGTCGCTCAAAATGACATTGTGCGAAAGCTACGAATTGGGAAAGACGGCCGCGATGCCGGCGCGAGCGCACTCCTCGTCTTGCTCCGATGTGCCACCACCGACGCCGCAAGACCCTTCGATGATGCCGTCGCGGAAGATGGGCAGCGCACCCTGGGCGAAGACCATCGGCGCGCCCGCCGCTTGCGCGATGCCTTCGAAGACGCGGCTGGCCTCCGGGTTGATGGCAGCGCTGGCGCGACGGAAGCAGGCTGAGGCGATCGCCCTGCCGGTCGCGCCGAAGAAGCCGCCAAAGCCGGCGCCGTCCATGCGGCTGAACGTAACGATGCGGCCACCGGCATCGCAGACGGTGACGCTGATCTTTATGTTGAGTTCTTCGGCCTTGGCCATCGCGGTTTGAACGATAACGTTCGCTTCGTCGAGTTTAAGCATAAGTCCTCCGTAAAATGCTGAAACAAATTTTGAAGAGTTTTCACGAAAAACATGGCTTTACAGAAAAGCCACAATCGACTTCACACCCCAAACCCCCCGCCCCTTCGACTACGCTCAGGGCAGGCTCCGGGCTTTTACTCCTCTGGACTCCCTAGATGATTTTAAACCCACTTTCTGTGCAAGGCCACAACTTTCCGAAACGCTAGATTCTTCGTACCTTCGTCGCTCAGAATGACATGAGTGTTCGCTGTATTATCGCGCTAGTCCAGTAGTGCGCTGGCGTCCCAGATCTGGTCCAATATCTGCTGCGCCTCAGCCGGGCCTGGGAAGGTGACCAGGTGCCTGTCGAGAATGCGCGTTGGATGGTAGCGGATGCCCTTGAGTTCGACGCCATGGAAGATGGCCTCCAGCACCGCCCCCTGCTGCGTCGGTATCGACCAGTCCTGGTCGTAGACGAAATTCCCGAGCGCGTAAGCGACGAACGCGTCATCGATGACCTCCGCGGCTGCCACCCAGTGCGCGCCGTTGCCGACGATCAGGTCAGCGCCGGCCTCTACTGCGACTTCCGCCATAGCACGCTGGCGCAGCGTCGGGTCAGCCGTGTATTCGACGCCCCACTGCGGCATTACGATGACGACATCGGCCTGCCTCTTCGCGGCCGCTATGTCTTCCCGCAGGTAATCTTCTTCGAGCGGCGCGGTGCCGGGAGTGGACGGCCCGGCCATAACGTGAGTGCCGATCTCGTCGTAGCCGAGGAAAGCGAACCGAACGCCCTTTACTGTAAGTATGCCCGGCTTGCGGGCCTCGGCCAGATTCGCGCCGCCACCCACCGTCATGATACCGGCGTTGCGCAGGTTGTTTATCGTGTTGAAGAAAGGCTCGTCGCCGCAGAATCCGGTCTGGCCGCAGTCCTTCACGTGATTGGCGGCTATCGTGACGAGATCAATGCCGGCGTATACGTAGCCTTCGACGGTCTGGGGAGGCGCGAGCAGGCTGAAGGTCTCGATGCAACCGAAGGGCTCGCCCGCATCGGAGATGGAGAAGTCGGAACTGCCGATCGTCATGTCGGCCTCCGCCAGCCAGGGGCCGATCTGGCTGAAGGCGCGGGTGAAATCGCCAAAGTCGCGCTGCTTGGCGTACGTACAGCGCACCAGGCCGAAATCACCCGCGGCGCGCAGGACGATAGGATCGGGCGGCGCTTGAGTGAGCGACGTAGCGACTTTGGGGGCGGTCTCGCCCAGGAGATGTGAGAGGGCAACGTCCTCGGTCTGCCGTATGGTGACCCACGCTCGTTCGGTAAGGGCGTAAGTGCTCACATCGCCAGCGCCGGAGACGATGTTAATGCCATCGACGCCAAGGCTGCGCATACTGACATCGATTGCCTCCAGCGGCAACAGCGCCAGAGTGCCCGGGGACGACTCAAACGCTGCCGGGATCTCTGCCGCCGGCAACACCTGCGCTTGTGAAGCTAGCTGCAGGCTATTCCACCATTGCTCCAATGGCACGCGTATGTCGGATGGAACCATCAGACGCACCTGCGTGCTTTGACCGGTAATAGTCTGCCAGGTCGTAAGACGACCCGCTACCATCTCTTGCAGTTGTGCTGTCGTCAACTCTTCGGCGGGATGAGGCAGGTCCACAACGGGAACCCAATAACGCACAACGAGTGGAGTCCCGCCCACGGCCGGCCGCTGCATGACAACCGCCAGGTCGGCGTCGGTTGGGCTATCAACCGCCCGTACTTCGCGGTCATCGATCATGCCGTCCACAACGGCAATAGCGTTCGTTCGGAGCGCGGTATCCGCGTATATGCTGATCGCCGGCAGCGGGGTCGGCGTAGGGGTAGAGGTGGGAGCAGCCTGATCGCCATCGCCTAAGCACGCTATTGTCAGCAACAACATAAGCAATGCCAGCGTGACGGCAGCAAGCGTTGTCGAAGGTGCTCCAAGCGATGCTTTTTCGCGCTTCACGGCATTCCGTCCGGCTCTTAACGGCTAATCGATGATAGACGCCGAAACGTATAGGGTCAAGAAAGCACTTACCACTACAAATTACGAAAGTCTCAACTTTGTTGACAATATCTAAATGCTCGCTCTAGAATGCGGGCCGACAATGCTGCAATACCATATCCAACCAATTGTATGGAAGGAGGCAACACCATGGAGAGCACACTACGTACGAAAGACGCAGTCCTAGAAACCGTAAAGGACCTTCTGCCAATCATCAAAGAACACCGCGACAACGGGGAAAGAGAACGCCGGGTTTCGGATGCTGTTGTCAACGCGATGAAGGAAGCAGGTCTCTTCAAGCTATGGATCCCGAGAGAACTCGGCGGCGATGAGATCGACTTGCCGGCCTTACTCGAAGTGGTAGAGGAGATTTCCGCCACCGACGCAGCTGCAGGATGGGTGCTGGCTAACGTCGTCGGAAATAATATACAAAGCGCTTTCCTTCCTCTGAAAGGCGCTCAAGAAGTCTACGGTAGCGACCCTGCCGCGCCAAATGCGGGCGCTTTCGCGCCAAGGGGGCGTGCAATTCCAGTGGAGGGAGGCTACCGGCTTACAGGGCGATGGCCACTCGTGAGCGGGTGCCATCACGCGAAATGGCTCGGAATGGGTGCGCTTGTCTTTGATGGCGACGCCCCGAGGATGGGTCAGCACGGGGCGCCTGATCTTAAAATAATGCTTTTACCCTCCACGGAATGTGAAGTGCTGGACACCTGGTATTCAGCAGGCATGCGCGGCACTGGTAGTACCGACGTCGCAGTTAATGACGCGTTTGTGCCAGAACATCGAGTGTTCTCAGCGCTTGAAGGAGAGCCCAGAGTATCGGGGGCTCTTTACCGCCCTTGGTACATTAGTCTTATTTAGCTGCGCGTTAACTGCTGTGGGACTCGGTATAGCCAGGGCTGCGATCGATTCATTCGTCGAACTTGCGAAGGGGAAAACGCCGACTCTGAGCCAGTCCAGTCTTGGCGGCCGCCCTACGGTGCATGCTGACGTTGCACGCGCAGAAGCGAAGGTGCAATCTTCACGCGCCTTTCTGTTCGAGGTCTCGCGCGAGATGATGGCATCGGCCGAAGCCGGCCAGGCCATTCCGGATCCTTTGGAGGCGCGTCGGCGGCTTGCCTGCGTCAACGCCGCCACTTCTTGTGAAGAGGCGGTCGATGCGATGTTCCGACTCGGCGGCTCTACTTCGATCTACACCGGCCACCGGCTAGAGCAGTGCCTGCGCGATATCCACGTAGCGAATCAGCATCTCGTTGTATCGCCTGTCTGGTGGGAGAAAACCGGTCAGTTCTACTTCGGCCTCGGGCTTGGTATGCCCTGAGTTCACAGCTTCAAACGAGAAAACGCGCTGCAGGACAGGCAGTGGCCCCGAAGAAAAAAGGGTAAGGGCATAGATCATCTCTGCCCTTACCCTTTTGCTGTCCGCTCCTGCTTTAGGGGCGAGAGCGTGACTTCATTACATCCGACCAGCTCTCGGCGCCCATGAGCTCGGCCCAGCGGACGTAGAGGCCACGCTGGTTGTGCTCGCTCGGGGACGGCGCCAGATAGCCAGGGTATGTCTCGTCGTAGCGCTCCTTGCCGAGCGCTATCTGGTAGTTCATCGGGTAGCGGCGGGCCATGAGGCCCTTGCTCGATTCGGTGCACATACCCCAGTTCTCGCCGTCATCCTGCTCAAAGGCGGACGCCGGCCCGGCCTGCTGCCGCTCGGTGGCGAGACGGGTGAAGTCTTTGACCTCTTGCGGCGCTTTCTTGTCAACGAACACCCACGACCAGGCCTCGACTTTGTCCGGGCCGCGCGGGTGCCAGACTCTGATGGTGCGGTTCCCCTCGCTGCCACAGAACACGGACATATGGGGGAAGATGTTGCCATTTCCCACACGGACGCCTGTGCGCACGTCGCCCAGTCGTTCCCTTATCTCTCCTTCGATTCCTTGGATGTACGGCTCTATGAGGGGATCGCCCGCGAACCGTTGCAGGTCGAATCGCTCCAAATTTACGTTGAAGCCGTGGCCGTTGTCTTCGAAGGAGAACCTCTTCGTCATATCGTGCTGCTGGGGAACCGTGCGACGATTTGGCGGCCCCGAAAAGCCGGCCTTGGTGGCGGAGATATGCGTTACCGGCACGTGGTAACCGTCGCCGGCGAAGTTGTCAGCAGCGAACTTCCAGTTGGTCGGCATGATCCACTTGTGGACGCCGCCGAGAACCTCGGTGCCGCCTTCGACCCGGTCGAAGCCGATGTCGAGGTACCAGGCCATATCGCCGAGGTAATCGATTAGCGAAGGCGCTTCGGAATCAAATGTCCCGAAGATGAGTCCAGCATAGGAGTCGACCTGGGCGACAGGCACCAAGCCCCACTTTTCCATGTCCAACTCTTCGTAATAGTACTCTTTGTAGCCAGGAACACCCACGAGCTTACCGTCGTTGCCGTACGTCCAACCGTGATAAGTGCAAGTGAAGGCAGCCGCGTTGCCGGCGTCAGCGCGGCAGACGCGCATGCCGCGATGGCGGCAAGTATTGAGGAAGGCGTTTATCTTCCCGCGCGAGTCGCGGACCACCAGCACAGGGTCTTCGCCAATATAGGCGGATACGAAGTCGCCCGGGTTCGGGATTTGTGATTCGTGGGCGAGATAACACCAGGCACGGGCGAAGATGCGCTCCAGTTCTTGCTCATAGATCTCTTGGTCTACGTAGATACGCCTGTCTACCAGTCCTCCACGCTGGAGGTCGCTCAAAAAAGATTTGGTATCTAGCATCTTTATTGCTCCTTAACTATGCACAGTTCTGAGAAGAAACGGTTACACCTATACAGATAACATACTCGTTTTCGCTGATTTGTCAATGGAGTTGGGTTTGCACAAAAGTGTAGCGATTCATTTTTGTCACTCTGAGCAGAGCGAAGAGTCTTAGGCGGAGCGCATTTAAACGCAAGATTCTTCGCTCCCGGAGTTTATCCTGAGCTTGCCGAAGGGGTCGCTCGAGAATGACATTTTGTGCAATGCCAATGGAGTCCATAGGGGGCGCACGCCATGCGCCCTCGGTACAAGTAAGGTGTTTCATTTGCCGTCGTACAGTTGACCTTCTATCATGAAACTGTATGCAGGTATGCTTGGCAAAGCCATCCTTCTATGCTTGGCTAGCGGCGCTGGTATTACTGATGCCGGCCTTTTTTGGACCAGCGACCAACGCTCCAGCTCAAGCCGCGCCAGTCGCTTTTATCGCCCTACCGTCGCCGGACGCGAATACGCCGCTGTACGACGGCTGGAACAGCGTATCGCTGACCTTCGCTAACGACTCGCCCATCGAGGTCGCAGCGGACGCCATCGAACTGGAGGCAGCTCTCGATTCGATCTGGCGGTTCGACGCGCCGTCACAGACATGGGACGGCTTCGACCCGGACGCGCCGCCCGCGTTGAACACGTTAGATACATTGAACATGGGCGACATCGTTTTGATTCTCGTCCACGCCGTGCCAGGCCCGCTGCCAGCGCCGACACAAGAGGTAGAAGTAGAAGTGGTCGCGGACGGTCTCGCGTTTCCAGTCAGTATGGCTTTCGCGCCGGACGGGCGGATATTCTACAATGAATTCGCGACGGGGCAGATCCGTGTCATCGAGAACGGCGCGGTCTTGTCGGAACCGTTCGCTCAGCTGGATATTTGGTTCGAAGGCGAGGCGGGCCTTCTCGGCCTTGCCCTGCACCCTGGCTTTCAGGACAACGGCCTCGTCTATGTCTATCACTCGTATAGAGACACCGGCAGTATCGCTAACCGCGTCGTTAGCTTGCGCGCTCAGGGCAATCAAAGTGCTGAAACGGATCTGATTCTGGAGGGAATACCGGGACACAGCCTTCACAACGGCGGCATCTTGGAATTCGGCCCGGACGGTAAACTGTACGTGGCCTCCGGTGATTCTTTCCGGAGCGATCTCGCCCAAGACCTGAATAGCCCTGCGGGCAAGGTCCTTCGACTCGATCCGGACGGAGACGTACCGGCCGATAATCCATTCGCCGGATCTCCCGTGTACTCGCTCGGCCACCGCAATATGTTCGGGATGGCCTTCCGTCCTCAGACCGGAGCGCTTTACGCGACGGAGAACGGTCCCTCCGGCAACGACGAAGTGAATCTTATTGTCGCTGGCGGCAACTACGGCTGGCCCGCCGTCGCTGGCACGGGCGAGATAAGCGGCTTGACCGACCCGATAGCAGTATATACACCGGCGATCGCTCCTACCGAGGCGGACTTCTATATGGGCGAAGTATATTCTGAGCAGTATCGTGGTAATCTCTTCTTCGGAAGCTACATTGGAGGCTTGCTGACGCGATTCTTCCTCGACGATGATGGCGAAATTGTGTTTCGCGAGGCATTGTTGAACGGAGAGTACGGCCCGATTTTAGACGTCGCTACGGCGCCGGACGGTCTTCTCTACTTCTCTACGCCGACAACAATCTATCGCATCGCGCGCCTGAGGGGGCCATAGTTCGAGGTATTACCCCAAACCCCTTCGACAGGCTCTCGCCTCAGCGAGTCGCCTTCGGAGACAGGGAAGACTCTCAAAGGGGGTTCAAGTAATCCTTCGGATTCGATTAGATAAAAGGGACACCCCTTTTAACCCCCGCCCCTTCGACTCCGCTCAGGGCAGGCTCCGGGCTCCGCCCTCTCCGGACTCTCCTACATTTACACGAAAATCGCTGCTCAGAATGACCTGTAAAAATTAGATTCCTTGACGTCTCTGCGAGATCGCCCTAGAATGCTGCCGCATATTACATGAGGAGGCCCAGATGTATACGACCGATATGTACGAAGGCACGATCGCTGAAACGATCACTATAGAAGGCTACAACGGCGACCGCATCAACGCTTATCTCGCTCGTCCATTAGGCGATGGCCCGTACCCGGGCGTCGCCCTCAATCACCACGCGCCGGGTTGGAGCGAGTGGTACAAGGAAGCGACGCTCAGGTACGCCCGTCACGGCTACGTCGCCATCTGCCCCGACCTGTACCAGCGCGTTGGGCAGGGAACTCCAGTAGACATCGGCGCCCAGGTGCGCGCGGCCGGCGGCGTTGCCGACGCTCAAGTCATCGGCGACATGGAAGGAGCGATACGCCATCTGCGGTCGCTACCGTACCTCAACGGCAAAGTCGGCGTGTTCGGCACCTGCTCTGGCGGCCGCCACACGTTTTTAATCGCCTGTACCTCTAAGGAGCGCGTCGATGCGGCAGTCGACTGCTGGGGGGGTCGCGTGGTTATGGCCCCGGAGCAGCTAAGCGAGAAGCTCCCCGTGGCGCCTATAGACCTCACAAAAGACCTGCAATGCCCGCTTCTCGGCCTCTTCGGTGAGGAGGACCAGGGGCCCTCGCCGGAGCAGGTGGCGATGCACGAAGAGGAGCTGAAGAAGCACGGCAAAGACTACGAGTTCCACTCGTACCCGGGCGCTGGCCACGGCTTCTTCTATTATGACCGGCCTTCCTACCGGCAGGAGCAGGCTGTGGACGGCTGGAATAAGATTTGGGACTTTCTTGGGAAGCACCTTAATGGCGGCAGTTAAGGGCTTTGTCACTAAGTAGTCAGCAAGCCGAGTCCAGCACCCCAAACCCCTCAAGGGGTTAAAGGAAGTCTCCAGGCAATTTTTAAGGGGACACCCCTAAACCCCGCCAGAGGGTGGCCTCTGGACTCCCAATAAAATGGGTTCTCGGCTAGCTGGTGGAAAGCCTGAAGCTTCGAAGCTTGGTCGTGCACCCATCAGCAGTGCTCATGGTGACTCAAGAAGCGAGAATCTTACGTTTTGCGTAAGACTTTCGCGGAGCACTCGCCTTTAGCAAGCTTGTCGAAGGGGCGATGCGAGATTCCTTCGCTGCGCGCAGAATGACGAGGATATCGCCTTCGAAGCTTGACAAGGGTTTAAGTAGGGTGTTACACAGAAGAAGAGCGATACTGAAGGAGGCAAGGAATGGCTTTAGATACCAGTAACGATATTAAGAGCCTTGTTAGCGAAGATGGTTCGCAGGTCAGCCGCCGTCTTTTCGTCGATCGCGAGCTGTACGAGCAAGAACTCGAGCGGATTTTCGCGCGCTGCTGGCTCTTCCTATGCCATGAGAGCCAGATCCCGAACCCCGGCGACTTTTTCTCGACGTACATGGGCGAGGACCCGGTGCTCGTAGTGCGGGACTCGCGCGGCAAGATCAACGCCTTCCTCAACACCTGTCGCCACCGCGGCATGCGCGTCTGCCGGGCAGACCAAGGCAACGCCGCCGCTTTCACCTGCACCTACCACGGCTGGACGTACGGCAACGATGGCAAGCTAGTGGGCGTGCCAGGATATAAAGAGTACTACTATGAAGAATTGGACATGGAGCAGTGGGGCTTGGTGCCGGTAACCCAGGTAGATAGCATGTTCGGCATGATCTTCGGCTGCTTCGACGCCGAGGCGCCATCGCTGAAAGAGTACCTCGGCGACATGGCGTACTATCTGGAGATGATGGTGCACAGGCGCGAGGAAGGCTCGGAGATCGTCGGCGGGACCGCCAAGTGGATAATGCCCTGCAACTGGAAGCTCGCCGCCGACAACTTCACCGGCGACGGCTACCACCTTCAGGTCACGCACATATCGGCGGTAAAGGCCGGGTTCTCGCAGTCACGAATTCGCGCCGCGGGAAATGGCTTCCGGGTAAGCCCTGGCAACGGTCACGCGGTCAATGTGACGACGCCTCCCCCGGACGTCGACGAAAGGTGGCCCGCCGACCGCTGGCCGGAGATAAACGCCTACTTCAAAGAACGAGTCGAGGCCGCCGAGAAGCACATCGGACCGCGCGCCCGAACGATGGATACAGGAGTCTGCACCATCTTCCCGAACCTGTCCTTCGAGTCGTTTACGATGCGGGTATGGCACCCGCGCGGGCCCGATAAGATCGAAGTGTGGTCTTGGTGCTACCTTGACAAAGCTGCCCCACCTGAGGCAAAGCGCCAGATGCACCTGTTCCACCAGCGCCGCTTCGGCCCGGCGGGCAGCTTCGAGCAGGACGACGGCGAGAACTGGAACCAGTGCACCGCCGCCAGTAACGGCCGGATCGCGCGCGGTTACGAGTTCAATTACCAGATGGGCCTGGGTCGCAACCGCTTCCATGAGGACTACCCGGGCCTTCTCGCGGAAAGCTTTTCTGAGTCGAACCAGCGCCGCTTCTACCAGCGCTGGGGACAGATGATGGCCGCGGATAGTTGGGGCGACGTCCCGACGATGCGCTAAAGCAGAACTGGAATAAAGTAAAGCCGCCTACAGGGCGGCTTTACTTTAGCTACGCGGACAGGTTCATGTCATTCTGAGCCCTTCGGTAGACCCAGCATAAACTCCGCAGAATCTAGGCATCGCCCTTCGACAAGCTCAGGGTGAGCAAAACCGCTCGTGGTGAGCGTGTCGAACCATGAGCGAGCAACTTCCGTGATCCAACCCGAGAACGCCTCACTCCTCAGGATGACTCGGGGTTAAAGCAAGACATACTACACTTCGGTCCAGCCTTGATCGAGCCATTGCCCGGGCAGGCACCAGCCCAGCAGCCAGGCGTCGAGATTAAGGTCTGTGAGCAATCGCTCATCGTTGCCGTCAGCATCAGCGATCCAGACGCCGGTGTTGTGAGTCCGGGCCGCATAATGTGCCACCGTCAATTCTAGGACCTCGCCAACGTAAGCGACCATAGAGCCATCGGCGGACCAGCGCGGCAGAGTCTTGAGCGTCAGCGATGCGGTGATTTCGCTTTGGCTTCGTTCTTCCAGATCTATAACGTATAGTTGCAAAGCTCCGTCGTCAGTTTGAGCGCTGAATATAAGCTTCCGGCCGTCGGGCGACCAATCGACCGAGATGCCCACAGGACGGTCCACTACCATCTGAGGACTGTTCATTCCCAATTCCAAGACATGTAAGCGGTTGTTATTATCCTCCCGAGAGGTGAAGGCTAGATACTTCCCGTCCGGCGACCAGGTGGGAACACCGGCGGAACCGGCGCCTGAAGGAAGGGGCGTCAGGCCACCGCTAGAAGCGTCCAGCAGCCACAAACGGTACTGCCTGTCATCGCTGTTGAACTTGCTCAAGGCGATCTGGCTGCCGTCCGGCGACCAGGCCAGTCCCTGCAGAGAACCTTCGATCTCGAAGACGCGGCTCGCGGCGCCAGTAATGACCATGCGGGTCACGCCCGCCGAAAAGTCCTCCAGCAGGTAGGCGAACGATCCCCCATCGTGAGTGCAGTCAGCCGCCTTTAGGTACTGGGTCGCGTCGCTCATTGGCATTTGCCAGCGCCGTCCCCCGATCGGGTCGGCGGCGTAGATGGCGGAGGCGAAAGCACCCACGTATAGGACGAGGCCTGGGCTACCAGGTATCTCTGGCTGATTTACCGACACTGAAGGCACGTAGAGCAGAGCCACGGCTTCTTCGTCCCCGTTCGCCCCGTCTTCGCTTCCGCCTCCACAAGCGAGCGCGAGGATGACACCTATAAGAAGCAGGGCTCCTGCAAGTCTTCGGACCGGCACGCTAGAGGTCAAAGGCAAGAACTGCCGCGGTAGCTTAAGAAATCGACAAGAATATAAAGCGCCTCTCTCGCGCAGCCGATGTTAAAATCGATGCTCGCCGCAGCGTTTGGATATTCTTCAGCGACGGCTGCAGCATCGGCGAATTCTGCGGCCTCTACGATGATGCTGCGAAGCCTATTCGCCTCGCCGGCCGCGAGATATCCGAACGCACCACCCTGCTCTTCGAACCATCTCTGAACGAGGGTGGCGGTGGATTGCGCCGGCTGCTCTGAAGGCAGATATGCAGCGACGGTGGCGGTCTCTTCAAGCAATTCCTGTAAGCCGGTTAGACTATCACGCGTCTCTTCTCGAACGCCCGCCCAAAGGTCTAGAAGCCGATCTGGGATGCCCGGCACCGCGCTATCCGAATGCTCCATTCTTAGGCTATTTTAACAGCCGCACGAGAGGGGCGGGTGGGTGATCAATAATTCTTACGACTTCCCTTCTGAATAGAAGTTGCTGCAACGCCATATATGCGGCCACCCTTCCTCAACAACAAGAATAGGAAGCTCATTACCTACGTGCTTGTCATCAATAAGCCCTCAGTCTTTTTACCTTCCTTTTACCCAGCGTTAAAAGGCGTTAACGAGCGATTAACAAACTAAGCCTACGCTAAGCACAAGCACATGCTTAGGGAGAAAGGATTATTAGAGAAGAATGCCTTCCGTAATAGATGAAAACCTAGTTGTCCATGCCCATCCCGATTTCTGGCGCAGGCTTCGCGTCGCAGCATCTGCATCTGTCTTACGCTGGACACAAACGGCCGCCTTTATTCCCTGGGAGCCAGAGATCGTCACGGTAGCGGTAGACCCAGAACTTATCCGCTATCTAAGGGATGAAAAGCTCCTCCACGACACAAAATTCCGTAATTCCACCACCAATAGAGAAATCCAATAGTTAACGTTCAACCTAGCATGTGCCCATCACAGTTCGATTCGAGGAAACGGCTCTGGCGACGGGCTTCTAACATCAGAAAGGAGAATCAGTTAAGTGATCCAAGACCAAAAACGCGAAGAAATTTGCAACCCCAGCAACAACGAAACTTTCCAGGAAGTCCTGAAGCGACGGGTGAGCCGGCGTTCTATATTGAAGGGAGCGCTAATGGCATCGCCTTTGCTAGTCGTCGGCCCTTCGGCGATCACGTCTTCGCTACTCGGCGCTAAGACCGCTGAGGTTGCTACACCTGAGAAGCTTGCGTCAAGCCCATCCAGCTAAGCAACGCAGACAGGATCGTCGTGCCGATGGAGTACGACAGCCAGGTTGTACTGCGCTGGGGCGAACCGCTGTTTCCGGGCGCGCCTGAGTTGGACATCGACGGGCAGACCGCTGAAACTCAGGCGCAGCAGTTTGGTTACAACGCCGATTGGGTCGGCTATTTCCCGGTGCCCTTCCATTCGGACAACCCTCGACACGGCCTCCTGGCCGTCAACCACGAGTTTACGAATCCCGAGTTGATGTTCCCCGGCTACAACGCAGAAAGCCCAACGCTGCATCAAGTTAACGTCGAACTTGCGGCTCACGGATTTAGCATCGTCGAAGTATTGCGAGGCCTCGACTGGGAGTACCGGCAATCGTCGTACTACAACCGCCGCGTTACTGCCGAGACGCCAATCGAGATCACCGGGCCGGCTGCGGGACTCGACTTGATGCGAACATCGTACGATGACACAGGCACCTTGGTGCACGGCACCTTGAACAACTGCGGCGGCGGCAAAACGCCTTGGGGAACAATCCTAACTTGCGAGGAAAACTTCAACCAGTACTTCGCAATAACAGCGGCTTGCCGGACAGCGATCCTAGGAAGGCAGTGCATTCGAGGTACGGCTTAACGGGAGGCTCAAGCCAGCGCAAGTGGGAGCGCTTCTATGACCGCTTCGATTTGACGAAGGAACCGAACGAGCCTTTCCGCTTCGGCTGGGTAGTAGAGATAGACCCGTACGACCCCAACTTCGTGCCAAAGAAGCGGACGGCTCTCGGCCGGACGAAGCACGAGGCCGCGACGGTCGTCATCGCGCCCGATCAGCGGGCGGTAGTCTACTCCGGCGATGACGAGCGCTTCGACTACATGTACAAGTTCGTCAGCAGGTTCGCATACAACCCGAACGACCGCAAGTCGAACTTCAGCCTTTTGGACGATGGGACAATGTACGTCGCGAAGTTCAACGACGACGGCACGGGCGAGTGGATACCTATGGTATACGGCGAGGGGCCACTAACACCAGAGAACGGCTTTAACTCGCAGGGCGCCGTAGTTATCAACACCCGCGGCGCAGCCGACCCTATTAGGCCCAACGAAGATGGACCGGCCTGAAGACATCGAGACGAATCCGGTCAACGGTAAACTGTAATGCCTGATGACCAATAATACAAACCGGGGAACAGGCTCCAATCCGGGCCCGGATGCGGCTAATCCGCGGGCGAACAACCGCTACGGCCACATCATCGAACTAACCGAGGACGACAACGGCAACGCCACTTCCACTACCTTTACGTGGGAGATATTCATCCTCTGCGGCGACCCCCACGACCCAGACCACGACACTTACTTCGCCGGCTTCCCCCAACACCGAGTGAGCGCTATATCCTCGCCGGACAACCTAACTTTCGATAATTACGGCAACATGTGGATCGCCACAGATGGGCAGCCGGGCACGCTGGACGCCGGCGACGGCATCTACGCCGTGCCGGTGGAAGGGTCGGAACGTGGCTTTCTACGGCAGTTCCTAAGCGGGCCTGTTGGTGCAGAGTTGTGCGGGCCAGAGTTCACGTCGGATAACCGCACTTTGTTCTGCGCGATCCAGCACCCGGGCGAGGGCGGTACGGTCGAAGAGGCGATAAGCACCTGGCCGGACGGCGCTTCTCCCCCCAAGCCAAGCGTAATCGCTGTAACCAAGAAACCGATAGCTTTCCAGAGCCGCACCGTCGGCAGCTAACCGTATGCCTAATGATGACAAGAAGGAGCGTCTTATAATGCGCTCCTTCCTATGTAAACCTGATTTTACGCAGCGGCCAGCCCCCAGCGATGGCGTACCCAGTTCTCTAATGGCCAAAAGAGAAGGAGGTCAGCGCCGAGGCCGATGATGACGATCATGATCATGATCATGATGCCCATTACCAGCGATATGTTATTGAGCTGCCGTCCCAGGTCCAATAAATGGCCTAGGCCCGCCGTGACGAAGATAAGCTCCCCGGCCATAAGTGAACGCCAGGAGAAGGACCAGCCGAGCTTTAGACCACCGGCGATCGAAGGCAGCATGCCGGGCAAGGTCACGTATCGAATTGTCTGGAGTTTGCTCGCCCCGAAGACCTGGGCGGTGCGTCTCTGCAACACCGGGATATTTCGTACGCCGTCCCGGGCCGAAATAGCGATAGCGAAGAGCGAGCCCATAACAACGACAAAGATGATCGCGGTCTGGCTGAGGCCAAACCAGAGAATAGCGAGAGGAAGCCAGGTGATACTGGGCAGCGACTGCATGCCGTGCACCAAACCGCCAAGCGTCTCGTCGAGCCAGCGGATCGTAGCGTTCGCAATGCCGATCGACATGCCTATGACGAACGCTAAACCGAAGCCGATGAACATTCGCTGCATAGTGGCGTAAACGGAATCGAATAAGATGCCGTTATCGATGTAACGCCACACCTGGTCGAAGACCGGGCGTGGCCCGGGCAGCACGTAAGATGGCCATATCTCCGCCTTGTAGACTAGGTGCCAGAGCAGGATGAGGCCGGCGTAGAAAGCGATCAAGCGCACTATGCGGAACACTCTGCCGAAGTTCTTAAGGCTGAAGGCAGTGGACAGCCACAATTGGGCTGTTTCGCTAGATAGCAAAGTTACCCTCCTGTCCGCGCCCGGTGTATTCGTCGTTCTGCAAAGCGCTGCGTATTTCAGCCGCAAAGTCGACTACTGCGTGAGTGTCGGGGTCGCGGGGCCGCCTCAGCCCCACCGTGATCTCGGCCTTGATGCGGCCTGGGCCTGGCGTCATGACGAAGACACGGTCGCCCAGCAATGCGGCTTCGCGGACGTTGTGGGTTATAAAAAAGATGGTGGCGCGCGTCCTCGCCCAGATCTCCTGTAGCTCCTGCTGAAGGACATCGCGCGTCTGGGCGTCGAGCGCGGCGAACGGCTCGTCCATAAGCAACATACGCGGCTCCACAGCGAGCGCGCGAGCTAGCTGTACCCGCTGCTTCATCCCGCCCAAAAGTTCATGGACGAAGGCTTTATCGAATTTGGTCAGGTTGACGAGTTCGAGATATCGGTCGACGATATCCTTGCGCTCACTCCTAGGCGTCCCCTTGATCTTGAGGCCGAACTCGACGTTCGCGCGGACGTTCAGCCAGGGGTAGAGCGCTGCCTCCTGAAAGACGACGACACGGTCGGCGCCGGAGCCTTCTACACGCTTGCCATCGAAGACGAGCTGCCCACTCGTAGGATCGTCCAGGCCGGCGATGAGGTTCAGCAAGGTCGATTTGCCGCAGCCGGATGGCCCGACGACGCAGATGAACTCACCTTGATTGATATCAAGCGAGATGTCCTGAAGCGCCATCGTGTCGTGACGGCTGGTCTTGAAACGCTTGGTGATGTTGCTGACGCTCAGTAGCACGTCCGACCGTCGTGTCGCTTCGGGATTTTCAGCGTTACGGGTCCGGGGCCGGTCCGGTCTTACTGCATCAAGGATAGAGAAAAAGGTGCTCATGCCAAACCCTCAACTTCCTTCAGCCCCTTCTCCCGTAGGATCTTATTGAGAAGGGTCAGATCGTAGATGTTCTTTAAGTCTGGCTTCGACTGCAGGAAGCCGAGTGCATAAGCATCATCGGCGGACTTCTTTAAGCTGGACGCTATCGGATCGTAGGTGACGCGTATGTTCTCCCAGGCGCCGTCGATCACGTTAGGGGGAAGCGCGGCGCTGGTTATCTTTTCGATCGAGCGATTAAGGAGATTCTTAGCGCCGACTGCATCGTTATTGACGTAGCCGTTTATCTCAAGATGGGCCCTCAATAGATTCTCAACTACGTCCGGCCGGTCCTGTAAGAACTTCGTCTTAACGATCAGGTGGGTAGTCACGAAGTCACCGTTGGGCCATAACTCACTTTCACTGAGGAACACTTCGCCGTCCGCTTCCTGAATAAGGCGCGTTGCCCACGGCTCGATCGCCCAGGCGGCATCGATCTGACCTCGCTGGAACAGGGCCAGGGCGTCCGCATTAGCGATCGGCTGCACTTCCACGTTTCCCCCTTGCTCGCGGGCGTTCAGGCCGTTTTGCTTCAGCCAGGCACGCAGAGCAACGTCCTGAGTATTGCCAAGTTGAGGCGTCGCGACTTTTTTGCCGGCAAAGTCCGCGGGCTTCGTGATGTTCGCACCGGCCCTCGTGATGAGAAGCGCGCCCGCACTGGTGGCGCCAGCGATGATCCGCAGCTCCGTGCCCCCCGACTGCACGTAGCCGTTGATCGCCGGGTTCGGGCCTATGTAGCTGACCTCGATCTCGCTGGCGAACAGCGCTTCGATGACGCTCGGTCCGGCGTTAAAGGTTTTCGTCTCGAACTTAACGTTCTCACCGAGCACCCTGGTGTAAGTGCCATTCTCTACACCTACGTTCGGATGCACGTGGGTGACATTAGGGAAGAACCCAAGCCGTAGCGTCACCGGCCTAGGTGCAGCCGATCCGCCAGAGCCAACGCTTTGGCTCGGCGTCTCTTCTACTTCATCGCTTCCGCAGGCCGCTGCTAGGAGCAACCCACCGGACAGGACAAGGAACTGCCTGCGGTCGATCTTCTTCACAGTTGAGGCTCCTCTATGTATCTCATACTTCTCCTACGTTCCATTCTTTACAACGAAAAGCCGTCGCCTTTCAGCGACGGCCTCCAGTTTTCTGGTCAGCCCAGCAGCTGGAAAACCTACTGCTTATCCAGCCTCTTCTTTTCGAGCGTATCGACTTGTACGACCTTGAAGTCCTGGATCACGATCTGCACATAGCCGTGCTTGACCTTACGTATGGACTGCAAGATCTCTTCAAGCGCTGCCCGCTCGTTGCTGGTGATCGCGGCGGTCGAATTCTCGTCTACCATCTACTTCCCTTAAATGTGGTACATAGCCCGACTTAAAGCCAGCGACGATTGTTGGCGCCTGGTCAGATCCCCGAACGTCGTCCGGTCCAGCACTTCTGCTATGGCGTCGCGCACCTCAAGCCACAGCGAGCGCATCACACAACTCTCCTCTACCGCGCAACGGTAAGCCGGGCAGGGCACGTGGGCCGAGCGGCTGGCGCACGGCGAAGGGGCCAGAGGGCCGTCCATGATACGAATGACTTCACCGACGGTGAGGCCGTCCGGCTCGCGCGCCAGTTCGTAGCCGCCGTGGAGGCCGCGCTCGCTCCTCACGATGCCGGCGGAACGGAGCTGCCCCATTATCTGTTCCAGGTACTTCTGCGAGATCGCGGTGCGATTGGCGAGGTCGGTCACAGACACGGGCCGCGGGCCTTCAGCCGTACACAGTTCGAGGAGCACCCTAGTCGCATAGTCGCCACGCGTCGAAAGCTTCATTGTTCTGAATCCCTATCGAATTAGTAGGATTATCAACGCGCAAAGAAATAATGTCAATACTTACAGCATGTTATTTGGTATATCAAAGTGAAATGCGTAGCGGGTGGCTTTGCTCAAAAAGTCGGGCCACCTGATATGTCACTCTGAGGGAAGCGAAGAGTCTTACGTTAAATACAACTCATCTAGAAGATGCTTCGCTCCTACAGTCGCTCAAAGAATGACACTTTGGGTAAAGTGCGCTGTAGTATTAGTTGCCACGATAAATAAGTACGCAACGGACGTGCTACGCTCACGAGACTGGTTGACGGTTTGCAATTGGGAGACCATTAGGCGCATACACCACGATCGTGTTGACCATCTTGTCGTGAAGGGTCTGCTTCTCTTTGTCCCAAAAAGCCCATACATAGGGGACTATTCCGAGAAGAAAAAATGGGGACAATAAGCCCCAAAGTAAGCCCTCTATCAATATCTGGCGTACCCACATAGTTCCCGCTTTGGCCGGGCTACCGTCGGTGTGTAGAACGCGCAGCCCTAGAATTTTCTTTGCCGGCGTCGTCGATTGTTGCGCCATAAAGTAGAACCAGATAAGCCACCCGATTCCCAGGGTAAGGAAGGCCAGAACGCCATCGAGAAGATCAGCAAAGAACCGCCGCCAGAGGCTAGCGGCATATACCTGATCTTCTACCACCAGGATTCGGCCGCAACGCCGACAACGTGTTAAAGCATCAGTTATATACCCACATTCAGGACAAGTAGCGGCGGATGATGTCATCTATAACCTCCTCAAAATGCCTACTCAGGCCTTTTTATTTGGCAACATCTTAACGCAAAGAGTTTATAATTGTTTACACAAACCAAACTGCTCTACCTGGAGGTGGCTATGCCTATCATGCTCGATCACACTATCGTCCCTGCGCACGACAAAGAAGAGTCGGCTCGCTTCTTCGCGAAGATCTTCGGCTTAACTTACGACGGGCTCTGGGGCCACTTCGCGCCGATCGAAGTGAACGAGACGCTGACGCTGGACTTCGACAACCGGGAGCGCTTCGAGAGTCATCACTACGCCTTTATAGTGACCGATGAGGAGTTTGATACGATCTTCCAGCGGATCAAGGACGAAGGCATTCCCTATGGAAGCGGCCCAGGTTCGCAGGACGACATGCAGATCAATCACCACCATAACGGGCGCGGCTTCTATTTCCGCGACCCGAACGGCCACAGCCTAGAAGTGATCACGCACACGTACGTGCGTTAAGAGCCGAGGGCGAACCGACTCGAGATCGTCGGTAAAAGGCCGGTGAACAGCGCTATGCCGAGCGCGATGAGCAACACGCCCGCCGCCTGATTAGCGAAAGTTAGACAGTTCCCGTAGCGCCGTAGCAGCCACGTGGTCCAACCGGTCATCATGCCCGCGGCGGCGAAGGGGACCATAAGTCCGGCTGAGTAACAGGCCAGAAGCAGGGCACCCTGGCCCACTAGCCACTGGTTCCGGCGAGCACGAAGATACCGCCGAGAACGGGGCCGACGCATGGCGTCCAGCCGAAGGCGAGGGTCGCGCCTACTAAGACCGAGCCAAAATAGCGAAAGCGACCACTGATCGCAACGCGCGGGCCGTACCCTCGCTCAAGGAAGGAAAGGCGGAGAAGACCGACCGATACCAGACCAAGCGTGATGATAAAGATGCCGCTCACACGATTGAGCCATTCACCGAACGAATTCAACGCCTCGGATAAGGCGCCTAGAGAAGCGCCCAGCAGCACGAAGACGGCCGTGAAACCAAGGGCGAATGCAACGATATTTATAAGCAAGGCGCCCTTGGCGGGCCCAACGGCAGGGCCGTCCGCGGTAGAGAGTGAAAAGCCGCCGAGGTAGGCGAGGTAGGCGGGCACCAGTGCCAGGTAACACGGCGTAACGAAGGAGAGCAGACCTGCCCCGAACGCTGCCAGAACGCTTACGGAATCTACCAACTCGCCGACTTTGCTCCCCTCGAATCTATGTGGCGCTAAAGGTGAATGTGTAGAGCAAGAAGTCGGTAGAGGTCGGGAGCAGCCTGAGTTCGTGCGTCTCTACGCCAGGACCGTTTACCAGGCTGTAGAGCCGTGGCGCGTCGATCCTGATGTAGCTCCGACCGTCGCTCTCATATAAGATATCGGTTCCGGCGAGGTCTTGTGGCACCGGCTTGCCATCGAGCCGGACTTCTACGACAAAGGGCTGCGCGCCTTGTGGCCGTATCACGGCGTTGGCGCTGCTCGCGCGATATCTGATCGCCACATGCGGAGAGTCGATCCTGATGTAGCTCCGACCGTCGCTCTCATATAAGATATCGGTTCCGGCGAGGTCTTGTGGCACCGGCTTGCCATTGAGCCGGACTTCTACGACAAAGGGCTGCGCGCCTTGTGGCCGTATCACGGCGTTGGCGCTGCTCGCGCGATATCTGATCGCCACATGCGGAGAGCTGTCGACCTCGGTCAGTCGGATGTACTCCTTCTGCTGGTCCCAGCTGCCGTTCATATAGAACCTACCGTCGTCATAGTACTCGCCTGCGTCGTGATAGAAGCCGGTGCTGCCCTGCTTGCTCTCTGGCTCCTCCCCTAAGTAGCGGCCGAGGCGCCAAGCGTCGCCTGCGTATATCTCCCGCGTGATATGCGTGGCGATGTTTTCCACTGCCTCTTCAGAAGTGACGGGGATATCCGATACATCGTAGCCAGTATCGGTGAGCAAACGGCGGATCCAGTCCTCCGTCTCTACGTAGCCACCTTCGCCAATGCGGTGGTAGCGCAAGGTGCCGGAAGCGTCGGCCAAGAACTTATGTGGCCAGAAGCGGTTCTGGTACGCTTCCCAGGTATTGAAGTCGTTGTCCAGCGCTACCGGCCAGGTGATGCCGTTCGTGGCGACGGCATCGCGGACGTTGCTTAGGTCTTTTTCGAACTCGAACTCCGGCGCGTGGACGCCGATGATGACCAGGCCCTTGCTGGCGTACTTCACCTGCCAGTCCTTGAGGTACGGCAGCGTGCGGATGCAGTTGACGCAGCTATAAGCCCAGAAATCCACGAGCACGACCTTGCCTTCAAGACTGGCTATTGTCAGCGGCTCGGAGTTGACCCAGGCGGTGATGCCCGCGAGTTCCGGGAGGGGATCGCCGGAGATGTCCGTGTTGCCGGAGGTCGTAACCGGGTCTTGGGGAACGAACGTCTCGATAGCTCCAATGATCGCGATGATGGCGGCCACCGCCCCCACCAGGCCGAACGTCCGTTTGGAAGGCCTGAGCCAGCTAATCAGCGAAGTCTTTTCACTCATCAGGTTGTGGGCAAAGCTTAGACCCCGAAGATTGCCCCGCGCTTACAAAGCTTACGAATTTCTTAACTCTGACCCCGCCTGCTGAAAACTTAAGAGTCTTGTAATAAACGCAAGCCTCCCGCAAGAAGTTCTTAATAAGGTGAAAGCTGAATTTCCTTTGGGGAGGGAACTATGCAGAGGTTTTTGAAGGGTTCGCCTTTCTTATTGATAGCTCTGTGCGTTGGTCTGCTGCTTGTTGCCGCGTGCGGTTCGGACAGCGAAGAGAACTCTGCGGCAATGGAGGACGACATGGCGTCGATGGAAAAAGACGGGGATGCTATGGAGAAAGAGGGCGACGCTATGGCTCAACTGCCCGACAACCTGATCGCACCTCACTTCGTCGATTCTTCGCCGGGCCACGGGGAGAAGTTCGCACAGGTGCCGCCAGCCATCGTGCTGAACTTCAACTTCAACCTGAACCAGAACTCCGCAATCAACATCACCAGGGACGGCCAACAGGTCTCAACGAGTCGCGTCGAGTTCGCGGCTAATCAGCTTTCTATGCGCACCTCAGTGACAAGCGCTTCCGAGGACGGCGTGTACCAGGTTGATTACAAGGCCTGCTGGCCGGACGGCTCCTGCCACGATGGACGCCTGGCGTTCGTGATAGACGCGGCGGCGATGAGCAATTATCAGGACATACGCGACGAAGATTCGATCACGGTCCGCATGTCCGACCTCAAGTTCGCGCCGGCGAATCTAATCGTGAGCAGCGGCACGAAGATCGAATGGATCAACGACGATTCGGCGGTACACTTCGTCAACACCGATCCGCACCCTAGCCATAACCTGCTGAGCGACATGAACTCATTCGATTTGGAGAAAGGTGAAAGCTATTCCTTCACCTTTAACGCGACCGGCGAATGGGGCTACCACTGCAGCGCTCATTTTCCGCAAGGAATGACCGGCCGCATTATAGTGGTCTGAACCATATTTAAACGATACACGAGAGCCGTAACACGCTAACCAGCCGCCCTTCGCTGGCTCTCGCCTCGGCGACGCCTCAGCGCCCGCCTATGGCGGAATCGCCTTCGGAGACAGGGTGACAAACAGCCCTCCGCGCTTTGGCAAAGCCAAGCCAGCAATCACCGGGGAATGCAAATGCGTTCCCTGATTTTTTATTAATGCCTGATTAAGTGGCTTGACTTTTGCATTCTTATTTCTTAAACTATTAAGTAATAATAAATAAATTGGCAGTTGTAAAGTACTGACTTGGAAGAGAAGTGAATCTTGAGCGGCTTACAAAACACCACAGCAGCGACAGTTACACATACAACTACTATAACTAAGCCGACCCCAAAGTGGACGGGTCGTATCCAGACGTTCCGCTCCCTCCGAAACAGGGATTTTCGCTATCTGTGGTTGAGCACGCTGTTTATGACGGGCGCCATGTGGATCCAGCAGCTGACGCTCGGGTGGCTGATCTACGATATGACCGGGTCGGCCGTTTTGCTTGGCGCGGTGTCAGGGATGCGCGCCCTACCCTCGCTCTTCGCCGCGCCGCTGGCCGGCGTATTAACGGACCGAATGAATCGCAAGACTCTGATGATGACGACGCAGGCGATCAGCTTTGTCTCTACGTTGACGATCGCGATGCTCGTCGCAACCGACCATGTTACTGTGTGGCAGGTCTTTGCCTTCGCGCTGATGAACGGGCTGGCCCAAACGTTTAACAACCCCAGTCGCCAATCCCTGGTGCCCAACTTAGTGCCGAAAGAAGACCTTATGAACGCATATGCTTTGAACTCCGTCGCCTTCCAATCGACAGCGGTGATCGGCCCCGCAATAGCCGGCTTCCTCATCGCCGGATTTGGCGTCGCCGGTAACTTCTTTCTACAAAGCGTAGCTTACTTGTTCGTGATAGGGATGGTCTCGATTATAAATATCCCGCCGGCGCCAGAAAGATCGGACCACTCGAGCATACGCGCCGAGATGGCGGAAGGTTTCAAGTATGTCGCATCGGAAAGGGTAGTGTTCGGGCTAATCCTTGTGGGCATCATCCCTTCGCTGCTCTCCATGCCGCTACGGTCGTTGATGCCGATCTTCGCCAAGGATGTGCTAGACGTCGGTTCTGGAGGTCTGGGCATCCTTCTGGCTTCTACAGGCGCAGGAGCGCTCACGGGCGCGATCCTTCTCGCATCCCTGGGCAACTTCCGCTATAAGGGCATGCTGATGCTAACCTCTCTCATAGTCACCGGCTTCGCTATGATGGTCTTCTCGCAGTCTCACTGGTTCTATATATCGCTTGTGATCTTGCTCGTGCAAGGAGCCTCCGAGATCGGTTACCGGTCGATGAATAACACGCTCCTCCAGGCGACCGTCCCGAACGAGATGCGCGGGCGCGTGACGAGCATTTACATGCTCAACCAGAGCTTCGCTCCTTTCGGCACTATGGTAGCCGGCCTGCTGGTTGCAGTATTCGGTGCGTCGGAAGTAATACTTCTCATGGGGATCGTCATGGCCGGCCTGGCGCTCTCAGCAGCCTGGCGACTTCCTCACATGAGGGCGCTTACTTAGCAGCCGCGACATGAGCGGTCGTAACAAAAG
>WHTN01000109.1 GCA_009377715.1 Dehalococcoidia bacterium
GGATGACGATATCGGCGCCGTAGCTACGGGCTTCGCTCGTCGCATCAGTCGAGCCGTCGTCGACAACGATAACCTGCAGGTCCGGTATCGAATCGCGCGGCACCGCGGCTAAGACCTGCGGCAGATTTTCCGCCTCGTTATGAGCGGGGATGATGAGGGCGACCGGCCTTTCGGGGGCGACTTCGCCGGACAAAGCCGGCAGCACCTGGCCGGTGCACTGATCGGGCGGCATGATGCCTAGCAAGTAGCTGGCGGTGGCCGCTATATCCATGATCGAACGCGGCTCTTCAACCACTGCGCCCGATTGGACGCCGTTGCCCCAGAGGATGCACGGCACTTCGATCTCCGTACGGCTCATGTGGCCGTGGCCGCCGATACCGATGCCCTGGCCGTGGTCCGCCGTTATGACGACCGTCGCGTTTTCGAGATAGCCTTCGCGCTGGCACCAGCCCAAAAACTCTTCGATTATTTCGTCAGTCGATTCGATATGCTCTAAGTACTCGCTGTTGTAGCTGCCGCGCGCGTGACCGGTCTGGTCGACGCTTATGAACTGGACGACCAGCAGGTCCGGATCGTCTTCGCGTAGCACCTGCTTTGCGAGGTCGGACAGCGCGTAATCGACCTTCTCGTTGTCCATAACGGCCGTCACCGCTCGAACATCTTCTTCGCCGAACGCATCGATGAGGTGGGCGATGCCGACCAGCTTCGCTTTCAGGCCCTGGCGGCGGAATGACGTGAATACCGAGTCGCACTTTACGCCGAGGCTCGGGACGAAGTTGCTGAGCATGCCGTGGACGTTAGGCGCTGCTCCTGTGAACATCGAACTGAAGCAAGTTACCGTACGCGCAGGGTAGACCGTCCGCATATTGATGAAATCGGCTCCATCCTCACGCAAACGGTCGATAAAGGGCGTATGCGCCTCTAGCAGGCGGTCGGCGCGGCAGCCGTCGATGACGATGACAAACACCTTATCGCTGATGCGCTGGCCAGACGTATTGCGCAGCCTGGTCGGCGTCATCGACGTCGGCGGCACCCAGGTGAAGAACCACTGATGGACGAGAACGGCGGAGAGCCCCACAGCAACGATGCACGCTTCTACACCGACAGACGCCTGCCAGGAGAAGCTATCGACAAGGTATTGGAACATCAGCACCAGGAGCAAAACTTTAGGCGCTTGCTCCAAGAAGTTGCCGCTTGTCGAGTCAGGGTTCTCAACCACGAGGCGCCAGAAGCGCAAGAAATTCGTCCACCGCGTTCCAATGCGAAGGTGGTAATACACGGTGCCCCAAAGTCCCACCGTGAAGCCAAAGTAGATTGCCAATACGACCGCAGCCGCTATGGGATCGAAGAAGCGGAAGCCGAGAATGAACGCAGCTAGGTATAACCACAACGCTACGCGGAGCTTGAGCGGAAAGGCGTAGCGGTAGAAAACGATTGAAAGAGGCAAGAGCGCAGCCAGCGCTGCGCCGGACTTCAGCCAGTAACCAGCGTCTGTAGCGTGCGGGAGGCTAAGCAGGAGCAAAACGCCCAGCGTAAACAGCGGCGTAAAGGGCTTGCCCTCGTTCACGACGCTCCACATCCGGGCCGCCACGATCTCGAACCTTGAGATGCCCTTGTTCCCAACGTGGCTATCGTGTGATCCGCGTCCGGAACGGCTTCGCAGAATGCTCCGCCCTTCCGCCGCTGAGAAAGCTAGACCAACCGTGAACGAGTAGCCGAACTTGAGGCCGTGCGCCAAAACCGCGATGGTCAGAGCTTGCTCAAGCGGAACGTCGTAAGCGACGAGGGCGCTGGCCATGCTCGCTTCGTAAACGCCAAGGCCGCCGGGCGTTATATGGATGGTCTGGAAAAGTATGGTAAAGGCCGTAGCGGCTACAGCCTGTTGGGGCGAAATGTCTACGCCTAGAGCCCGCGCGGCTAGCAACAGCACCAGCCCTTCCAGGACCCAGCTCGGCACCGTCCACATGAAGGCAAGCGCTGTACGGCGGGCCGAAATCGAACGGAGGGCGGCTTGAACGGTCGAGAATACAGGCCTAATGGAATGTGGGACCGGCAGTGCTCCTTCGAATGAACGGAGCCAGAGAAGCGACGTAACTGCCAGCGCGAGCAATGATGCGGCTACGACAAGTCCCGCGGAACGCTGAGCGCTTGCAAGCGGCAAAAGCGTTGAAGCGATGACGAGCAGCGTTATAAGGTCGAGCAGTCTGGCGACGAGGGAAGTTATGGCGGCATCGGCTGGCGGCACGCCGTTTCGCACGGTGAGGTAGGGCCGAAGCACCTCGCTGGCCTTGAAGGGCAGGAGATGATTGGCGAACAACGCGACCTGCAGAACGGCGAACAACCGGCTTGTGCTTACTCTGTGGGAAAGTAACTGGCTCCATGCGCTGGCATGGAGCCAGAAAGCCAGCGTGTAGATCACGAAGAAAGCAGCCAGGATACCCGGCTGCTTTATAAGTTCAGTTACGCCCGCCTGCAACTGCGCTCTATCGACAGCCCGTGCCAAGACGGTGATGATCGCCACGCTAAGGAAGAAGGCCAGCGCGACGCGGAATATCTGTGGCCGCCGCAAACCTAATATCTGCTCTTTCGAAGCCGCTTCTATGAGGCCGATCTTCGAGCTCATAGCCGGCTGAGCCTTAAATCATAAGCTAGGCCATACATCGAACATTAGGCTACACATTCTTTAGTCCTGTGTCAATACTTATTTTTGCATATTTTTATGTCTTTGGTAATCGGATATACTACTAATGGAGGTTGGCATCATGGCTGACGTACAAACCGAATACAGAGCTTCGCCGACGATCGAAGAATACCTGCAGATCGTTTACATAGTCTCCGCCGAAGGCGAAAAGCTCACCGGCGCCGAGCTAGCGCGATGGATGCACGTCACCGGCCCTACTGCCTGGGCGACCGTGGAGCGCATGAGTCGGGATGGTCTCGTCGAATTGAGCGAAAAGAAGATTGTCCGTTTGACCGCTTTGGGAAACACGCTCGCAGAGGGCATCATTCGTCGTCATAAGCTTTCCGAACGCTTCTTAACCGACATGCTTGGCATGGGATGGGCAGATGCCCACCGGCAGGCGAACCATTTTGAGCATGGCCTCACGCCGATGATCGAGGAGCGAATCGCCGCCCTCCTCGGCTATCCAACCACCTGCCCGCATGGTAGCCCAATACCTGGAACGGGCGCTGTGATAAGCTCTGATCTGGTCTCGCTCACTTCACTTCAGGTCGGCGAAGAGGCGACAGTGGAAGTGATAGCAGAGACGCTGGAAGAGGACGAAGAGCTCCTGCATTATCTGGATAGGCATAACGTTAAGCCGGGCAAGCCAGCTATGCTTAGCGAGATCATCCCCAGCGCAGAAGTTGTAGTAATCCAGATCGATGGCCAGGCTGTCCCCCTGCGCTCGCCGGTAGCCGCGAAGATCAAGGTCAGGCGAGCGTAGCTAAGCCTTCGCGGCTTAGCTCATCGCGTTACTGGCCAACCACGTTAGCTGCTTCTGCGAGTTCACTCGTTGAGAGGTCGACGCCGAGGGCGCGCGCTCTCCCCAGATTGAACGTTACTTCCACGAGTTTAGGATCGACTATGGCGATGGAAGCTGGATCCCGGCCGTTCAAGATCTCCGCGCCGATGGCCGCTACATATGTCCCCGTCTTGTACCCGGAATTTCCAATCGCCATCAACAGGCCGTCCTCCGTCCAGTCGGCGACCAGCCCGAGTTCGGGGAGGGAATTGTTGCCACCGTCCAGGATACAACCTCTTGCGGCGCGACGTTATTACCAGCGCCATCCTTAAGGCGATGATAGTTAAGGATGCCCAGCACATCAGCTCTGTCCTGATACTCC
>WHTN01000036.1 GCA_009377715.1 Dehalococcoidia bacterium
CTACGCGCTGCTGATCATGGGGACGGCGGCGGCGGCGCTGTGGGCGGCGATCGGCGTCGGTGTGGGCGCCGTCGTTCGCAACCAGGTGCCGGCGCTCGTCGGCATCGTCGTCTGGCTGCTGTTCGTCGAGGACCTGCTGATCGGCGATATCGCCAACGTCGCCAGCGTCGGGCGGTTCCTGCCCGGTGCCGCCGGAAGGGCGATCAGCGGACAGGCCCCGGACACGCTGCTGGCACCGGGGTTTGCCCTCGTCGTGCTGGCCCTCTACGCGGCCGCTGCGGCGGTGGCCGGCTGCCTCGCAACCTCTCGCCGCGACGTCTAGCTCTCGACTTGCTGATGTAGATACAGTCGCTTAACTACCTAGCAGGCGTAGCGGCGGACACGACATTGTCCAGTGGCGATCACAGCGGGCGGAGGAATCCATCCCGCGCTCCACGCCAGTGCCGGCCTGCTGCTGTCGCTTCTGGCCACGATCCTGTCGGTTGTACACACGTGGCATGACCCCGTACGGGCTGCTTAAGCAGCGCGAGGAGCGTACCCTGAAGTGACAGCCGTCGACTGGCTTGCTAGAAGCATCATCATGTGGGGCCAGCCCTAAAAAGGCTGTAGCTACGAAGGGTATATGTGACAGACAGAATACGTCCCCTGCGTGGGTTGTAGTAGAAAGAATATGCGGGCGAAGGTTGCCCTACGCCCGCATATCCCGGTCGTGCTGGGAACTTTTGACTGCCTTACCTTATACAAATCCTCCTTACTATAAGACTTTGGCCTAAGGCCGCATTATCGATTGGAGTTGTTCATGCCGCGACGGAGGAAAGTCGGCAAGTCCGTCTCGGTCAGGTTTTGCAATGGGTCATTCGTCTCATACTCGTGCTCCCGTTGACGCTGCTGCGGTTCTTGTCGCTGAAACTGCTGTCGGAACCGATCGCGCCCTTCCATGGCCATGGCTTCCCGTTCGCGGATCTCGGCGGGCGTGAAGCCGGTGGCGATAAGCGTGATCTGGACTTCGTCGCCCATGTTGGGGTCGATTACGGTGCCGAAAATAATCTCCGCCTCCGGATCGACCACTTCAGCGATGACCTGGGCTGCCATGTTTAGATCGTGCAGGCTGAGATTCTGCGAACCCGCTATGTTGTACAAGACGCCGCGTGCCCCCTCGATCGTTACATCCAGAAGCGGGCTATGGATCGCGGTCTTCGCGGCTTCCACCGCGCGGTTGTCACCGCTGGCCCTGCCGACGGCCATAAGCGCCTGTCCGGCGTTGCTCATGATGCGGCGGACGTCTGCGAAGTCGAGGTTTATCTCGCCGGGGATGGTGATGAGTTCGGATATGCCCTGGATCCCCTGGCGAAGGATATCGTCGGCGAAGTTGAAGGCCTGGGCGACGCTAACCGAGGCATCACAGAGCGAAAGTAGACGGTCGTTCGGGATGATGATAAGCGTATCGACCTTAGTCCGAAGGTGGTCAATGCCTTCCTCGGCCTGCTGACGGCGACGCGAACCCTCAAAAGAGAACGGCCGGGTGACGACGCCAACAGTAAGGGCGCCCGCCTGACGGGCCATCTCTGCGACGATCGGCGCGGCGCCAGTGCCCGTGCCGCCGCCCATGCCGGCCGTGACGAAGACCATATCGGCTCCTGTAACGGCTTCCGTCAACTCCTCGCGGCTCTCCTCGGCGGCGCGCTGGCCCTTGTCCGGATCGCCGCCAGCGCCGAGACCGCTGGTTATGCGATCGCCGATGCGTATCTTAAGCGGGGCCTGGCTACGGCCAAGCGCCTGCGCATCGGTATTGACCGCCACGTAGTCAACACCCATTACCCGCTCCAGGATCATACGGTTGACCGCGTTGCAGCCACCACCGCCTACCCCTATGACTTTAATGGGCGGTAAGCCATCAAAACTATCTCTATTGTTCATACCTGGTATATCCTTCCGCACTCCTTAACCTCCTCGTCGATTTATTGCGGCAGCAGGGCCCGCACCCATCCACCCAGTCGCTTCAGCCAATCCCCTACGGCTGGGGCCGGGCTTGGCCGCCCGTAATAGTTGACGTTTGCTTCTGTTTCTCGCATAGCCCACTGCAAAAGGCCTACGCTGGTGGCGTAAGCCGGATTCACTAACACATCCGAAAGACCGACCAGACCGCTCGGCACGCCCACACGAACAGGCATGCGCATGACCTGCTCGGCCAGCGGCACGATACCTTGCAAATTCGCAGTGCCACCGGTAAGCACGACGCCAGCGGCCAGCATCTCGTCGAAGCCGGCCCGCTTCACATCCAGGAACACCATCTCGAGCATCTCTTCCGCCCTGGCCTGCAGGATCTCCGCCATCCGACGGCGCGGAATGCTCTTTTGTCCCTGACTGCCGAACGACTCGATGTCGACCGTGTGCTCGATATCGATGGCAGACGGCACCACGTGGCCATAACGTTCTTTCGAGGTCTCCGCGGCCGAGAAGGGTACGCGGAGGCCAGCGACCAAGTCATGCGTCAGGTGATATCCACCGACCGGCAGGACGGAGGTATAGTAGACTGCGCCATCGACGTAGACGGCGATATCTGTAGAGCCACCGCCGATGTCGACGAGGATAACGCCCTGCTCCTTCTCTTCCCTCTCCAGGACTGCTTCAGCGCTGGCTAAGGGCGCCAACACGAGCTCTTCAGCCTGTACGCCCGCCCCTTCTACGCATTTCGTCAGGTTCTGTATGGCGGTCACTGCGCCGGTGATCACGTGGGTCTCCACGTCCAGACGCTGACCGTACATTCCGGTCGGGTCTGTCACGTGCTCTTGTCCGTCGACCATGTAGTAGCGAGGCAGCACGTGGATAATATCGCGGTTGGTGGGGATGCTTAGACTGCGCGCGGCCTCCAAGGCGCGACCGATCTCGTTGCGGTCGATCGGGTGATTGCGGTTCGGGACCGAGATAACGCCCTTATTATTCATAGAAGAGATATGGCCGCCAGCGATGCTCACGTGTGCGGCGACTATATGGGTGCCGCTGGAGCGTTCGGCCTTCTCGACGGAGTTCACGATCGCCTCAGTGGCTTCCTGTATATTGTCGATCATTCCCTTGCTAACGCCAGCGGCCGGGCTTACGCCAACGCCCAGAATGCGTATGTGACGCTCTGGCGTCATGTCGCCTACTAAAGTGCAAACTTTAGTGCTTCCTATATCCACGGAAGCGAAGGTGCTTGCTCTACTAACCATAGCGAACTCCTACTGACGACGCAGAGAGGGCTTATCGCCGAAACGAAGATCCAGCGTCTGCCCCTGCAATCGCTCTCGCCCTAGCTCCTCCTCTACGGCCTGCCATACGCTTAACTTGTAATCCAGATCGTGCCCATCTCCGATAACGACGCTGTAGCCGATGTCCATCACGATGCTCAGGCCTTCAGCGCGGCTATACTCAAAGTAAATTATGCTTGAATCGAAGCTCTCTGGCACGGCCTCTATGAGCCTAACCGCAGCAGCTACAGTATCTGCGTCCAGCCGTGCTCCAGGATTTAAATTGGGATCGCCGTCGGTTTGGATTATCGCCGGAGCAGCGCCGATGCTTGCGCCCTTTGAGATAATCACGCCCTCCAAGTCTATCACATAACTTATGTCGCCTACTTGCCAATACCCCCAGGGAACGCGCTCCGCTACAACTATTCGCACGGTCTGAGGCCAACGACGTTCTACTTTCACATCGCTAATTTCGGGGATAGCTTCTAAATGGGCATCGACATCGGCGATGGGGGCGGTAAACATGCTCTGGCCTTTAAGATCCGCCAGTTCAGCGAGATGTACGGGATCGAACTGCTCAGGCGCAACGACTTCGGTGGTCTGCACGCGGAAGACAGGCGAAAGATAAGCGCTTATACCCGCTGCGACGATGACGACGGTTAGCCCGGCTAGCTTCAAGAGCCGCCAGCGACGCTTCGGAGGAGCAGTTATTTCGGTTGGCAACTGCTCTTGATCTTCGTGACCTTTAAACATGGCGCCTCTCACGCTGGCGTTCTAACGCTAGGTTTATAAGTCGCGCTATCAGATCAGAGTAAGACAACCCTACTGCTTCCCAGAGCTTCGGGTACATACTTATCGGCGTGAAACCCGGGATGGTGTTGATCTCGTTAACGAAAACCTGTGTGTCTGGAGTGAGAAAGAAGTCAACCCTCGCCATGCCGGCGCAATCGATAGCCTGGAAGGCGACCACTGCCAATTCGCGGATCTTATCTTCGGCTTCTTTGGAGACCTGGGCCGGCACCACCAGCTGCGTGTTTTGGTCTTCGTACTTGGCGACATAGTCGTAGAACTCGCGCGACGGGATTATCTCGCCGACGGGCGAGGCTTCCGGTTTGTGATTGCCCAGAACACTACATTCGATCTCGCGACCGGCGATCGCCTGCTCCACCAGCACTTTGCTATCGTACTGAAAAGCTTCGGTTATCGCTTCGCTTAGGTCTTCCCGCGACTGCACTTTGGAAGTGCCGATGCTCGATCCACCGTTAGCCGGTTTTACGAAGCAGGGATAGCCGATGCGGCCTTCCACTTCCCTTTCCCAGGTCTGCTCTTCGTCTTCCCATAGGTGGTTCGGCACTGTGACCCAATCGCAGACCGGCAGACCGGCCTGGCGAAAGAGTGACTTCTGCAGCGACTTATCCATGCCCAACGCACTGGCGAGAACGCCGGCGCCTACATACGGTACGCCAGCGAGTTCCAACAGGCCCTGAAGCGTCCCGTCTTCGCCGTGTGTGCCGTGGACCAGCGGAAAGACGACATCGGCGTCTCGCAAAGCGGCGATCGCGTCCAGCTTGCCTAGAAGTCCATCGCCCTCCATAGCGGGTAGGGAGGTGTAATGGCCCGGCCCGAGCCTGCCCAAGAAGGAGGCGGACTCCCTCGCCGTCAACCAGACGCCACTGCGCGTGATGCCCAGGGGGATCGGGTCGAAACGATCGCGGTCGATAGCGCCGAGCACACCCTGCGCTGAAACCACCGAGACCTCGTGCTCGACGGAGCGCCCACCGAACAAGACGACCATGCGAAGACGTTCAGCGCTCACTAAAGCCTTCCCCCACCAAGGAGACTTCGGTCTCCAGTTTCACATTGAACTCGCTCCACGCCCGCTCCTGGGCCAGCCGGATGAGCGCCATAACGTCCGCGGCACTAGCGCGGCCCAGGTTAAGGATGAAATTAGTGTGAATTTGCGATATCTGCGCGTTGCCTATGCGGTGACCGCGCAGGCCGACGCGGTCCACCAGCGACCAGGCGGACTGCCCCTCCGGGTTCTTGAAGATCGACCCACAGTTCTGTCCACGCGGCTGGGCCATAAGCCGGTGAGCGTCGAACTTCGCGATTTGATCGGCCAGCGCCTTAGGGTCGCCCTTCGTTAACGATAGGTCAGCGGACAGGACAACATGACCGGGGAGCTGCCCGCGATTGAAGATGCTGCTCCTATACGCGAGCTTGAGGTCAGCCGCGGCTAGCTCCCGGACTCGACCATCGCCATCTACGGTGCGCGCCGAGATTAAAACATCGGCGGTACAGCGGTTGTACGCGCCCGCGTTATAGATCACGGCGCCGCCTATCGTCCCCGGTATGCCTACCGCCCATTCAACTCCAGCCCAGCCGGCTAACGAGAGCCGTCTGGATACGGAGGCGAAGCTGGTGCCGGAGCCTACCCGCGCTATGTAGCGGTCATCACCATCGGGCTCAGGGCCCTGGATGCTGGCGACGTTGTTCTCGATGACCATGCCCCGGATGCCACCATCGCCAACCAGAATGTTGCTGCCCGCGCCTAGTATGAAGACCGGCACACCATGCTGGTGGGCCAGGCGGACCATCTCGCAGAGCGACTCTTCAGATTCGGCGACGACGTAAATATCGGCCGGGCCGCCAATGCCGAAAGTGGTGTGACGGGAGAGCGGCTCGTTCACCCGCACGCGTGTCAGACGTTCTATATCTTTCAAAAGGCCGTGCACGATCATCGTCCCTTCAACCCCTCCAAAACAACAGGTCCTACCGCATCGACGTCCCCCGCACCGATCGTGAAGAAAACGTCGCCCGGCTCTAATATATCGACAACGATTTTCGCCGCTTCATCGAGTCCACCTGCGTATTTAGCGGATGGATGGGTTAGAGCGTCTACCAGACCCTGGCCGTCTATCCCAGAAGCCGGGCCTTCACGGGCGGCATAAGTCTCGGCGATGAGCAGCACGTCCACGCCCGCGAAGCAATCACGAAACTCGTCGAGGAGGTACTGACTGCGGCTGTAAGTATGCGGCTGGAAGAGACATACCAGTCGCCGGCCGGCGAACTGGTACCGGGCGGTGGCAATGGTAGCCTTGATCTCGGTTGGATGGTGCGCATAGTCGTCCATAACGGTAACGCCGGCTGCATCGCCGATGAATTGGAAGCGACGACCAACGCCACGGTACTCAGCGACGGCCTCTCGCATGATTTCAAGGGACAGCCCGAGCTCATGACCTACCGCGATAGCAGCGAGGCAGTTAGACACGTTGTGCCTACCGGGAAGTAACGTTTGAAACGAGCCATACTCTTCGCCGCGCAGCTCCGAAACGAAAGTCTGGATGCTCTGACCGGAGAAGACTATGCGCTCTGCCCGCCACTCGGTATCAGCATCTGCCGATAAGGCGTAGCGCATTACGCGCGCGGACGGATCTTCGCTGGCGAGCGAGTGCGCCGTCGGGTCGTCCACACCCACGATCCGGACACCGTCCGGCGTAACCTGCGACATGAACCGGCGGAACGCGTCGACGACGTTCGCGAACGTGTCGTAGTAATCGAGGTGGTCGGGTTCGACGTTGGTGACGACGGCAACGTTGGGGCGATAGTGCAAGAAAGCGCCCGCATATTCGTCGGCTTCGACAACGATATGCTCTCCATTGCCTACGCCGGCGTTTGTCTTAAGGTTGTTCATCTCAGCGCCGACGAGGAACGTGGGATCCAGGCCCGCCTTGTGCAACATGAACGCGATGAGGGCGGTCGTCGTACTTTTGCCGTGGGTGCCAGCGACGCAGACGGAAGTGCGGTCTTCCATAAGGCGCGCGACCATCTCTGCCCGGATCAAGATGGATAGTTTTTGTTCCGCGGCAGCTCGCAGTTCGGCGTTTTCGTCGGGCACAGCGACGGTGGTAACGAGCATCTGCGCGCTCGGTAGGTGTTCGGGGCTGTGGCCTTCGTAAATGTCCATGCCCATGCCAGCCAGACGCTCCGTAACCGGCGAAAGGTGGAGGTCGCAACCGCTGACGGCATGCCCACGAGTGTGAAGTATCTGAGCAATGGCCGACATATGCGCCCCGCCTACGCCCATAATGTGCACTCGTTCCGGTATCGATTGCATCAAGCTGCAGCCTCGATGATGATCTGGGCAATGTCGCGGGCAGCGTCCGGCTTAGCGAGCGATCGCGATGCCTCGGCAATCGCCTGCCTTCTGGTATCGTCCTTGAGTAAAGCTAAAATAGTGCCAGCTAGCGACTCGATCTGCGACTCGTCGAGCACAATAGCAGCGCCAGCATCACCTAGATATTCGGCGTTATACTTCTGATGTCCGCCCGCGTACGGATAAGGGACCAAAACCGCCGGCAATCCGAGCGCAGGCAATTCGCCCATGACCGAAGCGCCCGACCGGAGCACAGCCAGATCGGCGGCGGCCATAGCCCGGGCCATATCGTCATGCAGGTAGGCGAAGAGCTTGTACTTCTTGCCCAGTTCCAAAGGAAGCTTATCCGCGAGCTCTCGCAGCATCGGTTCATCCTCTAAACCGGAGACGTGCAGGATAGTGCAGTGAGGAAGCAGTTGCGCTAGGCTATCGCCTATAACAGCATTCAAGCGTCGAGCGCCGCGGGAGCCACCGGCGACGAGCAAAACGCTTTCGTCATCGCAAATGTCGAGTCTTTTGCGGGCCTCGGAGCGATCGACTTCCCAGAACAACGCTCGCACCGGATAGCCGGTGCTGACAGTCTTGACCCGTGGCAAGTGTGCCAGCGCCCGTTCGGTAGTGGTCGCTACTCGCTTAGCCAGGCGTGAGGCGAACGTCACGGCCCAGCCTGGACGGACGTCCGGCAAGAAGACGATAAGCGGCACCCTCGCCAGCCGCGCTGCTACTGACACCGGCATGCTCACATAGCCGCCCGTCGTAAAGATAGCGTCCGGCTTGAACTCGGCTAGCGCCTTACGCGCCTCGCGTACGCCCATCGCCATCTCCTTCGTCGCCAGCGCTACTTCTACCGGCGAACGACCACGCACAGCGGCGGAACGAATACTCCGGTAAGGTATGTTAGTACGCTCCAACAAGCTGGCCTCTGCCCCTTCTTCTGTGCCCATATAAAGCAAATTCAAGTCAGAAACTAAACCCGATAGCGCTTCGGCAACCGATAGCGACGGATAAACGTGGCCACCAGTCCCGCCTCCGCATAAGACCAGTCTCAGCGATCCGCCCATGCTGCCTTGCTTTTTGCACGACTGTCCCGTTCGTAATAGCTTTTATCATGACCATAGCGCGAAATATTAAGCAGTACCCCGGTGGCAGCCATCAATGCTAGGAGCGCAGAGCCGCCATAGCTAATAAATGGCAACGGTATGCCGGTGAGGGGCATAGTACGCGTAATGCCGCCGATATTGATTATCGTTTGATAAGCGATCCAACTCAGAATGCCGACGACGATCAACGCACCGAACTGGTCGCGGCAGTTCCTGAACAAGCGTATGCCACGCCAGAGGAGCACCCCGTAAAGGCCCATGACGCCGATACCGCCAACAAACCCCAGCTCCTCACCGATGATCGCGAAAACGCCGTCGGTGTGGGAGCCGGGCGTATAGAACAGCTTCTGGCGGCTCGCCCCCCAACCCAGGCCGGTGGCGCCACCGCTGCCGAGGCCAACCAGTAGCTGTTCGGTATGGTAGCCACGGCCATCTGGCTCTTCTTCCGCGGATACGAAAGAGAAGACGCGATCGCTGCGGTAATCGGCGCCGAAGATGAGCAATAAACCTAAAAGAAAGCCGCCGGCTAGGAGTATCCCAATATGGTTTAGCGGCGCGCCCGCGACGAAGAATAGCGTTCCAACGGTGAGCACGAGGATGATCGTCGTGCCCATATCCGGCTCGATCATCACGAGCCAGGCGATGGCCCCGACTATAAGTATGAAAGGAATAAAGCCGGTGGAGAAATTTTGAAGTTGATCGCCACGGCTCGCCAGCCAGGCAGATATATAAATGATGAGCACAAGCTTCGCAAATTCGCTAGGCTGGACGACGAGCGGCCCGACTGAAATCCAACGAGCAGCGCCATTTCGTTCGAGGCCGATAGAAGGCAGAAGGACGGCGATCAACCCACCGATCACCAGGGCCAGCATCAGCGGGCTTAGCGACTTCAGCAGCCTGTAGTCGAAACGCATAAATACATATAAGGCTATCAACCCCAAGACCGACCAAATAGCCTGCCGGAAGATGAAATAGTTGACGTCGCCGAATTCGTTATGGCCTAGAGCATAGCTTGAGCTATAGACAGCGAGCAGGCCGATCACCATCAGCAGCGCTACCACGACCATAATGACGTAGTCGGGCGGGCCGGGTCGCAGGCGTCCCGTCTCTTTAGTTACGGCTGCGATAGCGACACCTCCTGGGCGAAATCAGAGACTAAGCGGCGGAACTCCTCCCCGCGCGCTTCGAAGTTGTCGTAAGCATCGAAGCTCGTGCACGCTGGCGATAGGAGGACGACATCGCCAACCTTTGCCACTTGTCGAGCGGCCGTAGCTGCTTCCGCCAGGGTCGCGACGTCTCTGAAATAGGGCCGCGATTCGACGGGCCAGCGTTCGGCGTAGCCGCAGACCGCTGCTTGCAAGAGATCGGCGGACTCGCCGAAGAACACCACCGCCCGACAGCGACGGCAAGCCTCGCGCGCGAGTTCGTGCAACGGAAGATGCTTATCACGTCCGCCAAGAAGCAGCACCAGCGGTTCGTCGAACGACTTTAGGCCGGCGATCGTCCGCTCCGGCGTCGTGGCGATGCTATCGTTGTAATAAGATACGCCACTCACATCGGCGACGAATTCCAGACGGTGCGGTACGCCCATGAACTCCCCCACTACACGAGCGATATGGTTAGGCTCGATGCCACAGAGCGAGGCGATTGCCACAGCGGCTAGCGCGTTCTGCAGATTATGAGCGCCCCTTAAGCGTAAGCTCGAAACCTCAAATAGGGTCACCGATTGCTCGTCGTGTTGCCATACGGCCCAACCGTCTCGTACGAAGACGCCGTCGCCGGGCAATCCGCCGCCGGCCGTGAAGAAGACGACTGCCCCACGCGCGTCTCTAGCCAGGTCGCGCGCCTCGGCATCATCGTATCCCAGCACGGCGTAATCGCCCGGACCTTGATAGCGTAATATGTTCTCCTTGAGCCTGACGTATTCCACCCATGTGAAACGGTCTAAGTGATTGGGCGTTATGTTAGTCACGCAGGCGATGTGAGGGCTGCGGTCTGTCAATTGTAGCTGCGTGTGGCTGATCTCAAGTATCGCCTGCGAGGCAAGTGTCAGCCCGTCTAGATGCGAGAGCAATGGCTGGCCAATATTGCCGCCGACGATATAGGATTTGCCAGCCTCAGCGAACATAGCCGCCGTTAAGGAGGTAGTAGTGGTCTTACCGCTGCTGCCGGTGATGCCTACGACGGGCGCCGGGCACAACCGTAAGAAAAGCTGCATCTGTGACTGCACCGGGACACCCCGGCTTCTGGCCTCTACGAGGCCGGGCAGGTCGAGTGGCACGCTTTGCGATACGAATATCACGTCCGCGTCGAGGAAGTCACGTGGATCGTTAGCCCCAAGGTGCAGGATCGCGGGAGCGCCCACGATCTCGGCCAGGCGCTGAGCGAGACGTTCGGCGGGCTTAGCGTCGCTGACGGTAACGATAGCACCGCGGCCCGCTAGAAAGCGGACGAGGTCGACGCCCTCAATGCCTAGGCCGACGACCGTTGCTCGTTTCCCTTCAAACTCTAACGTTTCCATCGCCTGTTCTACCTTAAGCCTTAGGCCAAGGTCTTTGCCACTGTAAACAATTGTAGCTATGGTTTGTCTCCTAGTCTGTAAACGCTAGGGCGATCCCGGCCATTGCGCCGAGCGCGCCGATAAACCAAAAGCGCAATACCACCTGCGGCTCGGACCAGCCGCCGAGTTCGAAATGATGATGCAGCGGGCTCATTCGCCACAACCGCTTGCCCTTGGTGAGCTTAAAGTAGATGACCTGCGAAGCTACCGATACCGTCTCCGCCACAAACACGATGCCGATTATCGGCAACAACAGCCAGTGGCCGGTCATAAACGCCATCGTGGCGATGGCCGCGCCCAGAGCGAGGGCGCCGGTATCGCCCATGAACATCTGGGCGGGATGGCTGTTGAACCACAGAAAGCCGAGTAAAGCGCCGATCATAACCAGCCCAAAAGCGCCGACCTGGTCCTGGCCCTGGGCCAAAGCGATTACGGTATAGGCTAGAAAAGCAATAACGCTAGTGCCACCGGCTAGTCCATCTAAGCCGTCGGCGAGGGCCAGCGACACGATCGTGGCCACCATGACGAATGCCACCACGGGGACGTACCAAGCCCCTATATTAAAATCGCCTACCCACGGCACAAAGGTGTCTTGTATATCCAAGCGATAGTAAAGGAGAAGCCCAACTATCAGTCCTATGACTACAAACGAGATGAATTTCGCTAAACCGAAGAGGCGGGAATGGGGGTCGATTCGCTGCCGGCCCTGCAGGGTGAGGTAGTCGTCCAGGAAGCCGACGGCGCCCGCGGCAAACATGGCGCCGAGGGGCACCAGAATCGCTTTCTGCTCAGTAACGATTCCAATCAGAGCGACCGGTATCGCCACTGCGAGGATTAGCAGGCCGCCCATCGTCGGCGTGCCTGCCTTGGCGAGGTGCGTCGAAGGCCCTTCTGCGCTTATCTCCTTGCCGAGGCTGCGGGTCCGCAACTGGCCAATGAAGGGGCCACCGGCAGCGACTGATGCACAAAAAGCGATAGCTCCCATAACCAGCGCCTGGACCATCTAAGCTTTCAAATACTCCACGACTGTCTCTAAGGCCATACCGCGCGAAGCCTTCACGAGAACGTAATCGCCGGGGCGCAACCGCTCGCGCAGAGCTTCGGCGGCTTCTGCTTTATCTTCGAAGATGCGCACCATGGGATGGCCATCTCCTTCGCGCCTTGGCCGATAATTTTGCCGTCGTTACCGACGGCGTAAATGATATCAGCCACCTGTGCGGCGCGCAGGCCGACCTGCCGATGGCCTTCGTAGCTGTGATCCCCGAGTTCTCGCATATCGCCCAAGAAGGCGATCGTGCGTCCGGGCATCTCCTTCAGCAGATATATGGCTGCCAGCACAGAGGCCGGACTAGCGTTATACGCATCGTCGATTATCGTACTGTTGTTATAGCCCGGCACTAAGCGGATTCGCGAGGGCACATCGGCATCCGACAGCGCGTCCGCGACTTCTCTTAGCGATAGACCTTCGACCAGGCCGACAGCGGCTGCGGCCAGAGCATTGTGTATATTATGTCGGCCCGGCATCCTCAACCGGGCTGCGGCCTGCTGGCGACCCGAACACAGAACGAACGAAAGCCCTTCCGCCCCGTGGCTGACAATCTCTTCGGCGCGCATGGCGCACTGCTGCGCTAAGCCATACAGGACTACACCGGCGCGCGTACGTTCGGCCATCGTAGATACAAGCGGGTCATCACCGTTAAGCACCGCGAAGCCGTCCGGCGGCAGGCTATTCGGAAGTTCGGCTTTGGCGTCGGCTATCGCTTGCAAGCTGCCTAGGCGCTCTATATGGGAGGGGCCTACGTTAGTGACGACACCGATTTGCGGCTCGCTGAGTTCGCAGAGAAAGCGAATATCGCCCTGCTGGTACATCGCCATCTCGAGCACTACGCGATCGTGCTCTGGCTTGAGGTCAAGCAGCGATATAGGCAGTCCTATTTCGCTGTTTAGGTTAGCCTGGCTTTTAAGAACGCAGTAGCGGGCTGAGAGCACGGCGGCGACTAACTCCTTGCAAGTCGTCTTACCGACACTCCCGGTGACGCCGATGACTTTTGCGGCGCTATTGGATAGCCTCCTTCGGGCGAGGTCCTGAAGGGCTGTCAGCGGCTCGCGCACTTGAAAAATCGCCACTTTGTCTCCGTTAAGGTAAGGGGCCTGCTTCGTGATTACGCCAGCAGCGCCCCTAGCTATCGCCTCGCCTATAAATTCGTGGCCGTCATGATGCTCGCCCGCGAGGGCCACGAAAAGATCGCCGCTGCCCACCTGTCGGGAGTCCACGGCTATGTGTTCGTAAATATCGACTGGGCTGTAGCCCCAAGCTGCGCTTAGGTGCCCAACCAGCCCACGCAAGAGTTCCTGAGACGTCAGCATCATCTTCCAGCGTATTATATGTTAAGTTAATTATTAAAAATAGATATCTGTATGCTCTTTTTAACTAATATTTATTATCTCGCCACATGGGCCGTTTCGGGCGGTATCCTCATGTACTCCAAGATCTTCTTGCCGAGCCGGCCGAAGCTTGGCGCCGCCACCGCAGAGCCCCACGGCACACCGTTTGGCTCGTCGACCTTTACCAGAATCGCAAATTGGGGGTCGGATAGAGGTACAAAGCCGGCGAAAGAAGCGATGAACCTACTCTCCGAATATTCGTTACCCTGCGGAATCGAGGACGTACCTGTTTTGCCAGCTACCTCATATCCTGGAATGCGAGCACCACCGCCAGGACTGTAATCGACGACTTGACTCATAATGTCGCTGAGCGTCTCAGCCGTCTCTGGAGTGACAACTTGGCTCACGATTTGCGCCTCAGTAGTCTTCGTCCCCCTTGTTCCGGAGACTTCTTTAACGACGTACGGCCTCATCAGCTTGCCTTCGTTACCGATTGCCGCGACGGCTGTAATTACCTGCAGCGGGGTCGCGCTTAGCCCTTGCCCGAAGCTGTTGGTCGCCATGTCCACTAATGACCAGCTATCGTCCTGCCAGTCCCTAATATGCCCCTCCGCCTCAGCGTTGGAGCCGATACCGGTCGCTTCGCCGAAGCCGAACTCTTTTACGTACTCGTAAAAGAGTTCGGGGCCGAGCAGTTGCGAAAGCCAGGCCGAGCCGGTGTTCAAGCTTTTCTGTAGCAGTTCGACTACCGATTGTGTACCATGGGCACTTTTATCAAAGTTTTTGATCTCCCATTGTTCGAATTTCAGAGTGCCGGTGTCTTCGTAAGTGGACTCAGGCGTGACGAGGCCTTCGTTTAAAGCCGCAGCCGCAGTGACTAACTTGAATACTGAGCCAGGTTCATAGAGATCGCTAACTGGACCGTTCTTTAGCAGATCCAGCTTCTCTTGCGTCGATACGTCAGGGCTGTTTAAGTCGAACGATGGACGGCTCACCATCGCCAATATGGCGCCGGTCTCGACATCCATAACTATTATGTCGCCACCCTTGGCCCGGTGATTCTTGATCGTCTCGTCCAACTCTTGTTCCGCTAAAAGCTGTATATAGCGGTCGATAGTCAAGGTGACATCTGAACCTGGATCGGGCAACACATCATGGTCGACGTTTATGGGGTTGCCTAAACCGTCTACCTCGTACTCGCGCCGTCCCGGGTTGCCACTCAGCAAAGGATTGAAATCGTGCTCCAGGCCGCTCAAGCCGGTGCCCTCAAAGCCCAGGATCCCTATCAGGGGAGCAGCCAGGCTTCCCTCGGGGTAAATGCGCTTACTGCCGCGCTGAAGGCGAACGCCTTCCACCCCTTCCGCCTGGCTTATCAGTTCGCCGGTGGCGTAATCTACGTCCCGGGCGATTGGGAATTCTGCCGGGCCGTCTTCGTTGACCGCCGCCAAGATCTGCTCTGCGCTTAGGCCCAAGTGTGGCGCCAGGATCCGCGCTCCTTCGGCTGCTTTTTCTGCGTCATCCCAAACTGGACGGTAGATATAGACATCATAGGTATCGATGCTTATCGCCATGGGATAGCCGCCGCTATCGAGTATCGCTCCTCGCCTCGCGAATATCTCTTCATAGCCGCGATGCTCTTGCCGGGCCTGCGCTACATATTCCTCGTGGTTGATCAGTTGGATGTAGACCAAGCGGACAGCCAGGCCGACAAGGGCGAATACCACCACGCCGGCTACCGCAGCCAGGCGCCACGTCGGGAAGCTGTTCGTTTCGTACATCATTGCATCAGATCCACCGATCGACGAGATACCGTTAGGCCGATCACTATGGTCGTGGAATTATGTCCAGAACGCTCCGCCACCAGGGCGAAGATGGTTGAATTTCCTCGGGTGCCGCAGGCAGATACCGGCTAGGCACATGATCGAGAGATGGATCGAACCCTTGCGCCCCTTTTTCCGGCGTTATCAGTAATTGCTGATCGCCCGAAGCGGGTATCATACCGAAACGCTCCTTCGCTTCCCGGTCGATACGAGATAGGGCAGCCTGAGTCGCGATGTCGTTCTGTAGCTGAATCGTCTTCGCCTGCCAGAAAGAACGTTCTTCCTCAAGCCCCGTTATGCTGAAGCTTGTCGTAGTAGCATTCGTATTAAGGCGAAGGGGCAGCAGCCCGGCGGCGCCGATAACCACAAGCGCCAGCACCACAAACGCTGGGAAAGTTTGAGGCGCGGGAAGGGGACGAACTCTCGGTTGCGGTTGCGCCTGTGCCTGTGCTTGAGTACGAGTCGAGCTATCCGCTACGGCCATGCAATTCCCCTGTCTGTTTACTTTCGATGAGCGACTCCAACACCCTCAGACGAGCGCTACGGCTCCTGGGATTGGCGGCTACTTCCTCCCGTCCGGGCTTTACCGTTCCTCTAACGATCAGGCGGTATTCGGCGACGTGACCACATACGCACATGGGAACTTCCGGCGGGCAGATGCAATCACGCGTTAGGTCGCGGAAGAACTGCTTGACGATCCTGTCTTCGAGCGAGTGGTAGCTTATGACCACCAGGCGACCCTTGTAACCCAGCAGGCTAGCAGCCTGCAAGAGAGCTGAGCTTAGGTTATCGAGCTCTGTATTGACCGCGATACGCAATGCCTGGAAAGTGCGGGTGGCTGGATTGATACGGTGCTCTTGCCGGCCTGCGGCCTTCGCGACCACGCGGGCCAAGTCAGCAGCCGTCCTAATGGGTCGTTCGCGGACGATGCTGCGGGCGATACGACGGCTGTTTCGTTCTTCGCCATAGCGCCAGATGATATCGGCCAGGTCTCCCTCAGGGTAGCTATTTACGATGTCCGCAGCGCTCACTTCCTGATGGGGGCTGAAGCGCATATCGAGCGGCGCCTCCAGGCTGAAACTGAACCCGCGCTCCTCGTCGGCGATTTGCATAGATGAGAGGCCTAGGTCGAAGAGGATGCCCTGTACGGGCGCGAAGTTGTTTCGCTTGCAGACCTCCTCTAGGTGGCTGAAGTTGCTCTCGACGATCCGCACGGAGTCGCCGTAGGGCTTTAGTCGCTCGCCAGCCAGTTCTAACGCTAGCGGGTCGGCGTCGATTCCCAGAAGAAGCCCTCCCGGCGAGGCGGCCTGCAATATCGCCTCAGCGTGACCGCCGTCGCCTAACGTACAGTCGACGTAGCGACCGCCCGGCTCCACTGCCAGCGTATCGACGACCTCCCGAACCATTACAGGTGTATGCATAACGACCGGGGCGCTCAAGGTCACAAGACCATTCTCCACAAAATAAGGGCCTATCCCTGGGCCTCCGCAAGGCGGCCCATCTCCTGGTCCCATACGTCTCTATCCCAAATTTCCAGGCACTCATGACGACCGGTAATGACGATACCGTTGGTCAGCCCCGCCCATTGCCGCAACGGCCCTGGGATCAGCACGCGTCCCTGCCGGTCCAGCTCACCGTCCCAGGCACGCGAGAAGAACGCTCGGCGAATGCGACGGCCTGCGACTTCAGTGGCAGGCGACCCGGCGACAACGTTAGCCATGGCCTCGTACTCGCTCACCGTGTACACTTCGACGCAGCTTTCGGTGCCCTGCACAAGCACGATGCCTTCCGTAAAAAGAATGCGGTAGCGTGATGGCAAAGCAACGCGTCCCCTATCGTCCATCGTGTGTTCATAAGTGCCACGGAAAAACATACTTTAAATTCGAGCTTTGCTAGGCAATTGCTCTATGTTATGATCACTTCTGTGCGGGGGCAGTCGTTAATGTAGGATCTGGGATTTATTCCCACTTCTCCCATTTCCCCCCACATTGCCCCATATAATACCATAGAGGCTGATCTGGGCAACAAAAAAGGCCTGAAATAGTAAATTTTTTGGGAGCCTAAAAATAGCACCTGAAAACATAACGACGTGTTAACCAGATATAAACTAGGCATTCTCACATCCAGCGACAAGGGGGCCCGGGGCGAGCGAGAGGATACGAGTGGCTCCGCTATTCGCGAACTGCTCGCTTCCCTGGCAGAGGTCACCGAGTATGAGGTCGTCCCAGATGAAGCGGACGTCATCGCCGACCGCCTTCGCCGCTGGGCCGATGAACTCGCGCTGGACATTATCGTCACGACCGGCGGCACCGGCCTTTCGCCGCGCGACGTAACGCCCGAGGCGACGCTCGTCGTCATCGAACGCACCGTCCCCGGCATGGCCGAAGCGATGCGCCAAGAAGGTCTACGGCACACCCCTATGGCGATATTGAGCCGCGCGGTGGTCGGCGTGAGAGGCCGAACGCTTATCGTAAACCTGCCGGGCAGCGAAAAAGGCGTACGCGAGAACCTCGCCGTGCTGCTTCCCGTGTTGCCACATGCAATCGAGATGCTGCAAGAATCCCGTGATCACATCGCCGGTCCGGACGATAGATAGCTTCGACGCTAATGCGTATCGATATTCTTACCCTGTTCCCGGAGATGTTTCGCGGGCCGTTCGATGAAAGCATCATGAAGAGAGCCGTGGAGGCAGGCCTTATCGAGATAAACGTCTACAACATTCGCGACTATACGAACGACCGCCATCATACGGTGGACGACTACCCCTACGGCGGCGGACATGGTATGGTTATGAAACCCGAGCCGCTTTTCGAGGCCACGGAAGCTGTCGTCGCGCTCGGTGAGAGACGTGGACCGATCGTGCTGCTCACGCCACAAGGGCGAACGCTCGACCAGACGATGGCGGGAGAGCTAGCGAAAGAGCAACGCCTTGTCCTGATCTGTGGCCACTACGAAGGCGTGGACGAACGGGTGCGCGAGCACCTGATAACACAGGAGATAAGCATAGGCGACTACGTGCTGTCGGGAGGCGAACTGCCCGCGATGGTCGTTGTCGATGCGGTAGTGCGGCTGATACCGGGCGTGTTAGGCTCGGCGGACTCGCTGGTTGAGGAGTCGCACACCGAAGGGTTGCTGGAGTACCCGCAGTACACGCGGCCGGCCGAGTTTCGGGGCTGGCCGGTGCCGGGGATACTGCTCTCCGGCAACCACCAAGAAGTAAAGAGATGGCGGCGCCAGCAAAGCGTCTTGCGAACGGCGCAGCGACGCAGCGACCTGCTGGCGAAGGCAGACCTTACAGACGAGGAAAGACGGCTGGCGATTACCGCGTCAGCGGAAGCGCAGCCTGACGAGGAGGACACGTAAAATGGACTTGAACTCACTGGTCGATATCAAGAAGAACGAGCAAATCGCCGAATTCAAGCCGGGCGACACCGTCAGGGTGACGGTGAAGATCGTCGAGGGGACCCGCACGCGCAGCCAGATGTTCGAGGGCGTGGTGATCCGCAGGCGAAAGCAGGGCACCAGCTCTAACTTCACGGTGCGCAAGCTCTCCTCCGGCATAGGCGTGGAGCGGACGTTCCTGCTCGACTCGCCGCTGCTGGAGAAGGTAGACGTTGCACGGCGCGGCCGCGTGCGCCGGGCCAAGCTGTACTACCTGCGAGGCCGCGTTGGTCGCGCCGCTCGCATCAAGGAAGCGCGCCAGACGGCTAAGCGCTAAAAAGAGAAGGGGCTGCTTTTGAAAAGCAGCCCGTACAGCGAATCGTATAAGTGGCGGTGAACCTAAAAAGGTTCACCGCCACACTTTGTTTACGGTTGGGCCGGCGCTACTTTTACTGCCTGTGAAATTAGATCCTTTGCCTCTTCGATCCCGAGCTTATTTAGCGACTCCACAGCTGGCAGCTTTTCCCACTTACTGTCTGACACTTGAAGGGTGCCCTCATTATCGATTAGGGAATCTCCCAAAGGGAGCGCCTGTATGATCACCAACCTGTTCATCTTTATCAAGGAAGAATGAGTAGAGCGAACCTTCCTTTAAAAGAGGGTCTCCGCCCAAATAATGCTCGGCACCCTCCCAGATGCCTCCTCCTTGCGTAATTTGAATTGTCGCGACGGCTTCCAAACCGGAGGACTTTATGTTTTCGGTGACTACGCGACCGAGTAAGTTGTAAAGGTCCTCCCTAGCGGCCTGGACAATGCTTCCTCGTCGAATGTGCCAGCCTTTGGATGTCCGGACGGAGCAGGTTCCGGGGTTGGCTGGCCCAGAAAACCAGGCCGCGGATCGTATGGCACCGCAATTCCCTGCACACGCCCAATAATTATGGTGTCGTAGTTCTGAACCATCTCTTCAAGGGAAGAAGCGAGTTCAGTATTGTATCTAGCCTGACCAACTTGTTGCGTTGCGGCAGCTCCCCTTGATATCCCAGCGGCGGCATTATCAGTGGTTTCCGTATTTTGTTGTTGGCTCTCACCGCAACCGGTTATAACGAGCAGGACAGATAGGATGCCGGTGAGTAAAAACGTCCATTCATTACGCATTAGCATCCATCCCTTCTGTGGTTAATATGTTAACGCCTTTGGATACCAGTATGTTCCATTTGCGCCTCGGTCTTTTGTTCTAAACGCTCGTATAATTGAGGCGTGCCGTACGTAGAAGTAGCCGTCGATTCGACGATGCCGAGCCGCCACGCGTTCAGTTATTCCCTGCCTGAAGGTATGGAACTTGCGGCCGGGCAGTTCGTGTATGTCCCGTTCGGCAGCCGCACGCTGCAAGGCGTCGTCATGGAGGTCGCCGAGCAGCCGGCGTACGCCGAGACGCGCGACGTCATCGGCCCTATCGGTGAGGGGCCCCTGGTCTCGCCCGAGCGCACCACCCTCGCCGGCTGGCTCAGCGAATACTACCTCGCGCCGCTCTTCGACTGCGTCGCTTTAATGCTACCGCCCGGCTCGCGGAGGCGGCCGCTCACCTTCTACGAATGCAAGTCCGAAACAAGCGATAGCGCCCAACTCAGCGACCGCCAGCGAGAACTCATAACTTATGTCAAAAGCAGTAGTCTTATAGAGCAGACGGAGCTTAAGAAGGCGAAGGGCGCCGGCGCCGCGACTGTTGCCGAACAGCTTGCACGCCGCGGCCTGCTGGCCCGCTCTTACGGTCTCGACCGGCCCCGCGCGGCGCCGAAGGAGGCGCTGGAGGTGCGGCTTATCGCCTCGCCGGAGGAAGCTCAAGCGGCATGGGAAGGGCTAGGCGCTCCAAAGCAAAGAGCGTTGGAGCGCCTGCGCGAAGCTTCGTCCATGCCGCTCCCCGAACTGCGGTCGGCGACGCGGATCGATAATAAGGGGCTGGCCGAGCTCGAACGGCTCGGCCTGATAGCGATCGAGAGGACAATAGTCCGACGCGATCCTCTCGCCGGCCGCGACTATCCGCTAACCGAAGCCCTGAAGCTTACGCAGGCCCAAGACGACGCCTTTCGCCAGATCGCAGCCGCTTTAACGGCAGAGGAGCAGGCAACTTTTCTGCTCCACGGCGTTACGGGCAGCGGCAAGACGGAAGTATATCTGCAGGCGCTGGCGGAGACGGTATCACGGGGCAAGCGAGCGATCGTGCTAGTGCCGGAGATATCGCTCACGCCGCAGACGGTGCGTCGCTTCGCCGAACGCTTCCCGAAGAGGGTCGCCGTTATGCACAGCGGCCTCTCGCTTGGCGAGCAGTACGACCAGTGGCATACGATAGCACAAGGCCAGTACGATGTCGTGGTCGGCGCCCGTAGCGCGATCTTCTCACCTCAACCGGACCTGGGGCTTATCGTCATCGACGAAGAGCACGAATGGACGTACAAACAGCAAGACCCGGCCCCCCGCTACCATACCAGGCGGGTGGCGCAACAGCTCGTCGGACTAGCGCAGGCGACGCTCGTCCTCGGCAGCGCGACGCCATCGCTGGACTCGTATACGCGGGCGTTAAACGGCAGATACAAATTGCTCTCTCTACCACAGCGAGTACAGTCGGGCGTGTCGACCAACGGACACGCCTCCACAACCGGCGCATTGCCTAAGGTGACGGTCGTGAGCATGCAGGACGAACTCAAAGCCGGTAACTATTCGAACTTCAGCGGGGCGCTGGTCGCATCTCTGGAAAGAACGCTTCAATCAAGTGAACAGGCGATCCTATTCGTAAACCGGCGCGGGAGCGCGAGCTTCGTCCAGTGCCGGAGTTGCGGTTACGTCCCGCGCTGCACTAGCTGCTCGGTCGCCCTTACCTATCATGAAGCCGAACAAGCGCTCGTCTGCCACTACTGCCACCGCCGGAGGCCACCGCTCACACAGTGCCCGCAGTGCGAAGGACAGCATGTCCGGGAGCAGGGCATCGGCACCCAGCGCGTCGAAGAAGAAGTGCGCCGTCTCTTCCCGAAGGCCCGTTTGCTGCGCTGGGACCGCGACGTCACTCGCGGCAGCGATTCCCACGAACGCATCCTGGAAAGTTTCGTCTCGCATGAGGCCGATATACTGATCGGCACTCAGATGGTGGCGAAAGGTCTGGACATACCGCGTATAACCCTGGCCGGCGTGATCGCCGCCGACCTAGGCCTCTACCTCCCCGACTACAATAGCGCCGAGCGCACGTTCCAACTGCTAAGCCAGGTCGCGGGTCGAGCAGGACGTGGGGCCTGGCCCGGCCAAGTAATAATCCAAACGTACTCGCCGGAGCACTACGCGATCCAGGCGGCAGCCAAACACGATTACCAAACGTTTTACCGGACGGAATCGGCGCTGCGGCGCGCTTGCAGCTATCCGCCGTTCGGACGTCTAGTGCGCCTGGTTTACGCGCATACGAACCGAACGCATGCCGAGGAAGAGGCGGAACGCCTGGTGAAGCACCTTCGCCAAGAGCAGCTTAAGCAGTCTCTATCTGGCGTACAGGTATTGGGCCCGACATCGCCATATGTGGAGAGGATCAGGGGTCGCTTCCGCCGCCAGATACTGCTGAAGGGACGAAATCCTTCGGCGCTTTTAGAGTCGCTGTCTACGCCTGATGGCTGGACGATAGATATCGACCCCGTAAGTTTGCTATAGGCGCACAGAAGCTCGTGATTATAAGCTGGCCTGGGTCGGGCAGCGC
>WHTN01000037.1:0-8053 GCA_009377715.1 Dehalococcoidia bacterium
AAGCAGGCGTTGTGGTTTTCGAAGAGCCGCTCGTGACAGCAACGGCGACAGCAACCCGAGGTGCTCCGCTTATTCCAATTACGCTCGACCCAAGTGTTGACCCATTGCTGACTCTAGGATTCCTGCCGGTGTAGGCACAGTAGGTGAGCGAAATAGACGTCTACCTCCTGGATGGCACTTACGAGCTATTCCGCTATTTCTTCCCGTTGCCCTCGCACAAAACCATTGGGGGGAGGGAAGTCGCCGCCACGCGCGGCGTGCTGGGCTCCGTGCTTTCGATGTTTGAGTCCGGCGTTACGCATCTCGGCGTCGCCACCGATCATGTTATTGAGTCGTTCCGCAACGAACTTTGGTACGGTTACAAGACAAGCGCCGGTGTCCCAGCCACTCTACTCGAGCAGTTCCCGCTGCTCGAAGAAGGACTCCAGGCGCTGGGTGTGAAAGTTTGGGCGATGTCAGAGCTAGAAGCAGACGATGCTCTTGGGGCAGCGGCCCTGCGTGCAGAGCAGAACAAATCGGTGCAGCGGGTTTATATCTGCTCACCGGACAAGGATCTCGGTCAGTGCGTTTGTGGCGAGCGTGTCGTCCAGCTGGAGCGCCGTACAGGTAAAATAATCGATGAAGCGGGCATCTTGGCCAAGTTCGGTGTCGCGCCCGACTCGATCCCGGGCTACCTGGCCCTCGTTGGTGACAGCGCCGACGGTTACCCGGGCCTGCCCGGCTGGGGCTCCCGCTCTGCTGCGACCGTCCTCCGGCGCTATCTTCACCTTGAGGCGATCCCGCCATTGGCGTCCGATTGGGGCGTTCCGCTGCGCGGCGCAGACCAGCTAGAGCTTGCTTACCTGTTTCGGGATCTCGCTACCCTGCGCTGCGACAGACCCGTCTTCGAGGACATCGATCAGCTCAATTGGAAGGGCCCTACCGACGACTTTGTTGCCTTTTGCAACGACAACGACGCTCTACCCTTGATCGAGGGGGCCATGAGGGCTAGCGAGTCCTCAAAACACTAGGTAAGGTTCGCGACGGCCATAGGCAAAGGAAGGGCCGTCCGGCTTCTATGGATTTTGGTGGTCTGAGGCGGACTGTCATCGATAAAGTTCAGTCCCTGTGCGGGTTCGAGTCCGGCCCCCCGTCCGCTATTTCGTCTAACCTGTCGCTAGGCGGTAACGGCGGCGTATTTCTCACGAAGGGTCGCATAGCGCCGTCCGCACTCGCGAGATGCCTCCTCTATATCAGCAGGTGTACAGTTGTACGGAGGCCTGATGGGGCCCGGCTCGCAGTACCCAGAGGCTTCCATACGCAATCTCTCGACCTGAATGTTGTAAGAGGCGAATACCTCAGGCGACGTCAATACCCCGCGCAGGCTCTCACCCGCCCACCGTAGGTCCGCCGCTATCTGCTCAGCCCTCTCCCAGTCTCTAGCATTTATAGCCTTCATCAGGGCTATCCCCGGCTGAGGCCCCATGGCCGGCATCCAGCAGGCGGTGGTCGTCTCAGGAGACTCCTTGGCAAGCGCCAAGGCGCCGCTGTCATTAGGTATGAAGTTGACGCGGTGACGCGGTGGTTGGTCACTTCGATCAGTTCCTTGATGGTCTTAGGGCTACCACCCTTACAAGCCATCACGGTAGGCGCTTTCTGGGCGATCTGCTTCCAGAACTCGATAGGGAGGTCGAACCGGAATGCCCGCGAGTTCGCATAGACCATAAGCGGGAAGTCGGGGAAGGTGCCCGATATCCCCTCGTAGTGTTGGACGGCCATCTCCAGCGTGGCCGGCTGCCACATCGGTATGCCGAGAAGCATACCGGTCGCCCCTAGCTTCTTGACAAGCTTGATCCGCCTGGAAATCTCGTGCGAGCCGAGGGCAGTCGTGCCGACAAAATACGGGTACTCGGCCTCCGGCCGTGGCGAGCAGACAGTCGACGAACTTCTCGTAGTCTTCGGTAGATGTGGTGGCGCACTCTCCCATTGTCCCCATAGCCATGATGGCGCCTGTGCTGTCTTTGATGAGCTGCTCCGTTACTCGAGCTGTCTCATCAAGGTCGACGGTATCGACCGCATCGAAGCGCTCAGCTCCCTCCTTTGCCGGTGTTGGTACAACCGAAACGACGCCTTGAGATCTTGCGTAGAAAACATCTAGGCTACCTCCTACACACTTTTATTACGGTGCTTCAACCCTCTAGGGCTGAAATGCTTAACCAGCCTACGCTCGCTTACCTGCCTTGACCGGGAGCAGGCTGAGAACCACGCTCGATCAGGCCGGCCTCAAACTCGGCGTGCCTGAAGTGGTTCCAGCTTAGCTCCTCGATCTTCTGCGGAGGGGCACTATAAGTCTCGGACTGCCATACCGTATCGTCCACGTTACGAGCGCCCCAAGCGCATTCGGTGTGCCAGCCGCTCGGGTTGAAGACGTAGAAAGAGATGTTCTGATCGTTAGGATGGCGTCCTATAGGGGTCTGGAACTTGTCGCCGCGCTGCTGGGCGATATCGAAGGCCAGGCCTACATCATCGATTTCGTTGTACTGCACCATGAAATGGTTCATGCGTGTATTCATGCCGGGGCGCATCTCGAACATGGCCAGGGAATGGTGCCGAGAGTTGCAATGCATGAACGCACCCACCTCGCCGACATCGGAGACGCGGAAGCCCAGCACGTCCCGGTAGAACTTTACGCCTTCCCGCACGCCCGGATAGTGAATAACACCATGACCCAAGCCCATATTCTCGGTCTTGAAGCCTGAGCTCGCGCGGGTCGGGTGATAGGGAGTACGGGCTACCCTGGCGCCGTAGTAAACCTCCAGCGGGAAGCCGCTAGGGTCGTGGAATTTAATCAACCCCAGAGCGTGTCGCGTTTCAATTTCCTCACGCGTGCCCGGCGTGACGGTTATGCCAGCCTCTTCCACCTGCGAGGCTATGGCGTCCAATTCGCCCTCGTTCTGCACCAGTAGTCCGAAGTACGCGGCGTCGTCGCGGTCACTGGGCTGAAGGATGAAGCGGTACTGCCGCTCGTCCATGCGGAAGTAGACCTTGCCATCCTCGTCTTTGTCCGAGACCTGCATTCCGGTGACTTCGTTCAAGAACGTAGTCCAGCCGTCGACGTTGGCGGTGTCGATGCCTATATAGCCAAGCTCGGAAACGCTTACCTTCGCTCCCATTATAAGTAACCCTCCTAGTGAAATGTCGTCCTCACATATATTTAATATTATGAGGTAGCTCGATTTATTTTTCCATACGGCTGATTAAGCCGGCTTTGGCAGGTTAGTCCCGCATTAAGGGTGTCATTTTAAGTTAAACTAGCCAGCGTGTTTCGGTGTAAACCTAAGGAGGTAATAATGAGTCAAGAGCGCGAGGCACTTAACCCTCAGACCATGGGCGACGGTATCATCGATTACCACGATTATCAGCGATTTGCCGAGGAGCCCAAGCTCGTCAGCATCTATGGAGACGAAGATGTCCGGCTAATTCAGTGGAACCTCGATCCAGGACAGGGCCATCCGGCCCACGTCCATGAGAACTTCGCCCAGGTACTAATCGTTCTTCAGGGGAGCGGCGAGGCACTCCGGGGTGAGAACGACCCTCCTCTCCCAATCAAAGCGGGACAAATGCTCTTAGCGCCCAGACATATTCCTCACAGCATACGCAATACAGGCACGGAGCGGCTATCGTACATAACGCTGGCTACCATCGCTGCGCAGTCGTAAGATTCCGTATTTTCATACTCACCCTGCTTACGTAGATGAGTATGAAGGAATGCGTTAGGACAACCCGCGGGGTCGATTTGCACCCGCTAACGCATTGCAACCACGGGGCTTAAGGAGAAACGTAGTAGTTTTTTGCCGCCGTCATGATGATCAGCGATTATTTAGCGGTTTGTAATCTTCTTTCTCCTTCAAGGCAGACCTTTGTTATAGCTCTCCAGCTAACGTGATAGTGGAGGCTTTAAAAATGTTGGATCGTGATGAGATTACCCAGTTAACCTGCCCGATTTGTGAGCGGCCCCTCGATGAAGCTGGTAAGGACTGGATATCGATACTTACCAGCGACACTCCGGGCGGCGCGGTTGATTATGTGCGCCCAGAAGCCTGGCAGATGCTCTCATGCGGTCATAGAGTCGAAGCGGTTATCGATAAATCGAACCCGGACACTCCCACTGTGCGCTTAAGGGAAGCCGGTTAATTAAAGCAGGTACGTTCAGCCCATGCCATAAAGTACCGTAGGGCATGAGCTGAACGTACTCTTTGTGTTATACTAGGTGCGCAGCGTGCGCCTGTCTCCTTAGGCAACCCCTTTCCCCTTCGAAGACAGCATTGAACGGGAAGGGCAGGATCTCCATATATGGAGATCGCACTAGGAGGCGATTTGGCTAACAAACTTTATATAGGAAACCTTTCCTACAGCACTTCTGAGAACGAAATCCGCGACCTTTTCACTACGGCGGGTAACGTGGTGTCCGTTAACCTCATCACCGATAAATTCGATGGCCGCTCTAAAGGTTTTGGCTTCGTCGAGATGTCGACTGAGGCTGAGGCGAAGGCGGCGATCGAAGAGTTGAACGGCAAGTCGTTGGGTGACCGCACTATCACCGTACAAGAGGCTCGTCCCCAAGAGAACCGTGGCGGTTCTTCTTACGGAGACCGTCGGCCTAGTGGCGGCGGGCGCAGTGGTGGCAGCGGCGGTTACGGTAGTCGCGGGTCGCGGTGGTAGAAGACGACAGCGCTAGCTCTCGCAGCCCGGAGGAGACCACCTGCCGGCATCATTGGGATATCCAACCCCCGACTGGTTACATAAGCGAGGGCTGCTGTCGGTATTGTGGAGCTACAAAAGAGTTCCGTAATAGCAATACTTTCGAGGCCTGGACGAAAGCGAATAAACAAGAGCGTACGCAGAAGCCGTTAGCGCCCAGCCCAATCGAAGCAGAAGAATAGTAGAAAAGAAGGGCCCCGGTATAAAGAAACCGGGGCCTTTCTCATTAGAGGCGCGTCTACGCGCCGAGCGATCATAGGGTTCGCGTTGCCGAAAGATAGGAGCCAAGCTAGGAGCTGTGACGGCAAGCAACGCTACGGCAAAGGACAGGCCCGTTCAGCAGCTCGCCTTGCCCGGCAGCGTGGAATCAAGCGGATTCATGCTTACCGGTGCCGGTTCTGCCTAGGTTGGCATATTGGGCACTACTAAGACCTTAGTCCGAAGTTCGGCGTAATCGTCGAGACTACGTACAAGCATCCTCGTATCTCCAGTGCACCTTCGCCTTGTCGAAGCCGCGCGGGCGGTGTTTCGAACATCAGCCGGTCAGAGGCAGGAGTGGCCGGAATGCCTCTTGCTACGCTTGCGAAATTTTACAGGATCGTAACACCGTTTTAATCCGGCGGAAACATCTAACCCTTAACCTATTCCTTAGGAAAGTGACGATTCCACGGATCGAAAGCGAATCCCGAGCGATCGGTAGTCGTTCTAATAATCGACCAGTATAGAGATCAGGAATATGGACGAAACTCTGCCCCCCAGTGGGATTGCCGTATATGCGGAAGCAGACAGCCGGTCTACAGGGACGGCGAAGGGTATGAACGAAGTCTGCTTTGCGCTATCTGCCGTCGCCCCATTGGCGTCAAAGTTATAGGTCCCGGCCTTGAAAATGTGCCGCTTGTGCCTGGCGACAACGACGAGTTAGTGCATGACTGCTCTAACTTAGAGAGCGATCCGGCGTCTATAGCGAATTGGAGCTAAGCTCAATCCTACTAGGCATGACCTCCGCCTGTTGGTGTCCTGGTGTAACCACTAGGGCTGACATTGGTCACTGCGAGATAGGACAGCCGCTCACCGCCGGTGTTGCGGAGGCCGTGGACGACGCCCCGCGGGACGATAAGACACTCGCCCGCCTTGATTGGCACCGGCGAGCCATCTTTAAGGTACTCCCCGCTGCCTGCCAATACAGTGATCACATGGGCGCTATCAGGATGTGTGTGCGTAGAGTTCTCTTGTCCCGGCTCCAGGTTCCACACCACAACTCCGACGTCGGGGTCCTGGCCGTACATCAGGACCACCGTTGCTTCCTCGGGCGCGAAGTGGCGAAAGTTACTGGGATCGTAGACACCGTTTCCCAGCGTCTCCGGAGTCATTTGCTTTTCTCGAACGGCTGCCATGCGTTTCCCTCCCTTGTATATCTAAGAAGCTACCCTCGTTTTAGGCGTCAAACCACACGGTCTCGTACTGCGGACCATGGAAAGAGTCGGATCGGAAGTTTCGCACAGTCGGTTTGGAAGCGCTCAACGCATAGAAGGTGGACATTATCGTTGTAGGGCCGGTCTCTATGTAGTATTTAACGATGTCCTTGATGAAGGCTTTGCGTTCTTCTTCGTCAAAAATGGTAGCTTGCCTATCGATCATGTCATCCAATCTGGGATCGCTCCATTTAGCGTAGTTACCGGACCCGTTACTCCGGTAGAGCGCAGCCAAGTGCGCATCCGGCTCGATGACGACAGGGTTCGTGCCGGAGTTGTAGTAGTCGAACTCGCCCCTGGCGAGCAACGTGAGCAGATCGGCGAATTCGTTCAGCTTGATCTCAGGGTCTACGACGCCGTCGCTTAACTGTCTGAACTGGGCCTGGGTAAGCTCGGTCATCGCCTGGAACTGTGGGCGTGGGAACGTATGGAGTTGGAACTTGAGTGGGTTGTTCTTGCTGTATCCCGCAGCGCTTAAGAGTTCTAGCGCCTTCTTTACCGCATCGTCCTTGGGTTGTTTCCATTCTAAGAGGTCGTAGTACTCTTCATCGCTCAGGTCCCATTGCTCGAACGAAGAGGAGAAAATAGACGCGTTGCGCGCTCTGCCGTTTGCCTCGTCCCGGAGGTACGCTAGGTGCTCCTCGTGGTCATGCAAAAGCTTCAGCGCCGAGCTGACCCTAGCATCGTTGAAAGGCGCTTTCGTCGTATTCGGCGAAGACCAGTAGGTGAGGGCTTGCTCCGCATACCAACTGGGCTGGAAGTTAGCTCCTTGCTGAGAAAGGTACCCCTTAACTTCCGGCCCTGGTATCCTCACTAAGTCTAACTGGTCTGAGCGGTACGCCGCCCAGAACTGCTGGTCCTCTTGGAAAAAGATAGTATCGATCTTGTCCAGATAAGGCAGGTTACGGACGAACTCGCCTCCAACGAACTGTTCGCGCCTGGTAAGTACGAAGGGCCCCGTTCCGACGGCCTCCTCTACGGTGGCGAAGTTTTCGGCGCTCTCGACTACGTCTCTAGCGAGGATCATCGCGCCATCTGCGGCCATCTTCATCGGCAAACCGGCGCATGTTTATCGACCAAGAGGTCTACGAACTCGAACTAGAGAGGATATTTGCCCGCAGCTGGTGCTTCCTGGGTCACGAATCGCAGATTCCCAACCCCGGCGATTTCATCGCTTCGTACATTGGCGAAGACCCTGTGCTGGTCGTCCGCGACTCGCGCGGCAACGTAGGGGCCTTCCTTAACACCTGCCGCCATCGCGGTATGCGCGTCTGTCGCGCCGATGCGGGCAACGCGGCGGCCTTCACCTGCACGTACCACGGCTGGACGTACGGCAACGACGGTAAATTGGTAGGCGTTCCAGGCTACAAGGAGTACTACTACGAAGAGCTGGACATGGAGCAGTGGGGCCTTGTGCGGGTAGCACAAGTGGACTCGTACAAGGGGCTTATATTTGGTTGCTTCGATGCTCGAGCTCCGTCCCTGGTCGATTATCTAGGCGATGCTACCTTTTATCTGGACATCTTCGTCGATAGGCGGGAAGGCGGTTCGGAGGTTATCGGTGGTGTACACAAGTGGCTGATGCCTTGCAATTGGAAGTTCGCGGCCGAAAACTTTGGTGGCGATGGCTACCACTTCCCTATCACGCACATCTCTGCGCTTAAGTTAGGGAGGCGAGCGCAGCAGCTCATCGGCGATGCGCCTGCGGAATTACGAAACACGAGCAGCCGAAGCTTCAACGTCAGCTTGCCTAACGGCCACAGCGTTATGACCCAATATCACGAAGGCCCTCCTCCGGAAGGCCCAGGTCAGGCGTTCGTGGACTATGTGAACGGCATCTT
>WHTN01000037.1:8063-22333 GCA_009377715.1 Dehalococcoidia bacterium
CGTTTGGGGCCTGTACGAGCGCGCACAGCCGGCGGCGTGGGCAACATCTTCCCGAACTTGTCGTTCCTGCGCGGCGGCTCGGGCACTGAGACCCTCCGCGTGTGGCACCCGAGGGGGCCAGACAAGATCGAGATATGGTCTTGGTGCCTGGTAGACAAGGCCGCGTCGCTCGAGATCAAGGACTCCAAACGCAAACTCTGTATTCAGTCGTTCAGTCCATCCGGGTTGTTCGAGCAGGACGACGCCGAAAATTGGGTTGCCGCCACGGCCGCTGCGGCTGGCGTGGTGGCCAGGCGTCTCCCTTACAACTATCAGATGAGCATGGGTCGCAAAGAGCACAGCGAAGACCACCCGGGGGCATTAGGCCCCTCACCTAATGAGCATAATCAGCGCGCGTTTTACAAGTACTGGGCGGAGTTGATGGCTCGGGAGTAACGCAGGGCAACAGCGTGGGTGTTTAGAAACGGCTCATTCTTCTAACAAGTGCGGCGGCAGCTTTAGTTGCGCCGCACCTTCATGTTAGGATGCTGACTAACGAAGGGATTTCAAGGTGCGATTCGCTGTAGAACGCGTTAGACGCGCGAACATCTATTACGGCTGGTTCATCGTCGCGGCGGCGGTCATGGGCATGCTGATCCAGGGCGTAATCCAGGCCCACAGCGCCAACGTCTTCCTCAGGCCGATGACGGACGACCTAGGGTGGTCGCGCACCGATTTCACCTGGGCCCAGACTATGGGCGTTGCGCTTATGGGGCTCGGTGGGTTCTTCGTCGGCGGCATGTTGGACAAACATGGGCCGCGACGGCTCATGCTCGTGGGTGCGTTGTTCGCGTCCGTTAGCGTAATGGCGCAGAGTCAGGTCCACGAGTTGTGGCAGTACTTCCTTCTACGGGGAGTAGGGGTAACGATAGGTTCGCTCCTCATCGGCAACCTTGTCGTCAACGTCACCGTCTCCAAGTGGTTCGTGCGCAATCGCGGCTGGGCTATCGCCTTCGCAACGACGGGGATATCGCTCGGCGGCATCTTCCTTCCGCCTTTATTGGCGCGCCTCATAGAGGTATACGGCTGGCGCACCTCGTGGATCGTGCTCGGGCTGGCGGTCCTGGTGATGCTGCTGCCCACTGCTCTTGTCATGCGGAAGCGACCCGAAGACTATGGCCTTTTGCCGGACGGCGATATAGCAGAGGGAACCGTTAGCACGGCCACCACGAACTCCAAGCGGCCGAGCGCTGTTTCCGAAGAGCAGTGGACGCGGTCCGAGGCTATCCGAACGCGCTCCTTCTGGCTCCTGATCCTGGCGTTTGGCATGGCGAGCGCAGGAACTGGCGCAGGCCTTCTGCATTGGAATGCGTTCTTCCAGGACAGTAGCTTTTCGCCGGAGATAGCAGCCACTGCCCATAGCAGCGCCATGATCGGGGCGCTTACGGTGAAGTTATTTTGGGGCGCTGTGATGCAACGCTTCCACGCGCGCCACTGTGCGGCTGTAGGGTTCATGTTCACAGCGGTGTCCACCGTGGGGCTTGTCGCCGCTCTAAATGCTGAAAATCTTGGCTTAGCCTATGTTGGCATAATCGCCTGGGGCCTTGGCTTCGGGGGCCAAACGCCACTACAGGAAGTAATTTGGGCCAGTTACTACGGTCGAGAGCATCTAGGCAGTATTCGCGGCGTGGCGATGCCGTTCCTGGTTATCGCCACGGCCGGCGGTCCACAATTCGCGGCGCGGCTGCAGGACGTGACAGGTAGCTATGCACCGGCGTTTCTCGTCTTCGCCGGTGGCTGGACGGTCGCTTTCTTCCTGGTGCTCCTAGCGAAGCCGCCGCGTCATTACGTACCGTCTACCGAACCGCAACCGGTGTTAGTATCATGACGGCAAATTAATTAACTATACGGAGGGTTGAACTATTATGGGAGCACTCGATGGTAAAGTAGCGCTGGTTACCGGCGGTGGGGCGGGTATCGGAAGGGCGGTAGTCGAACGGTACGTCGAAGAAGGCGCGCGCGTAGGCGTTATCGAACGACGAGCCGAACGCGTTGATGAGCTAAACGCCGCTTTTAATGGCGCCGTAATGGGCATTCAGGGGGACGTCAGCTCTACCGAGGACAATCGGCGAGCGGTTGAGGAGACGGTGCGCCGTTTCGGCCAGCTAGACGTATTCGTGGGCAACGCCGGCATCTTCGACCGCTTCGCCAAGCTGGCCGACGTGCCCCTCGACAAGCTAAGCCAGGCCTTCGACGAACTCTACAATGTCAACGTAAAGGGCTATTTCCTCGGCGCTCGTGCCGCCCTTGAAGAGCTGACTAAGACGGAAGGGTGCATGGTCTTTACGGTCTCGGTCGCCGGCTTCTTCGCTGGCGGCGGCGGCACGCTTTATACGTCGTCTAAGCACGCTTTGGTGGGTTTCGTGCGTCAGCTCGCGTCGGAGCTTAATCCCACCATACGCGTCAACGGCGTCGCGCCGGGTGGCGTGCTCACTGACCTGCGCGGCCTAGCAGCTCTCGATCAGGATGCGCCCCCACCGCCGCGCCCACCGGAAGCCGTTTCGCGTATGCAACAGCCTAGCGACCTGGCTGGATGTTACGTCTTCTTAGCTTCGAAGGCGGACGCTAAGCATATCACCGGCTCCGTACTCGACACGACCAGTGGCGCCTGGTCGCGGAGCATAACTGGGCGTTAAACGCAATATCAGACATTCGTCTTGGCAGAGGCGTTGGCTAAAAGGATGCTAAAGGATAACACTATCCTCTTGCATCCTTTTAGCTGCTACTAAATTAATTTTCATCTTCAACTGTCTGTGTGTTATGATAGCTGTTAAGTATTCCTAAATGATTCAATAGAAGTAAGCGAAGCATGGAACGGACAAGCGTTGATAAGGATATAAGGTTGGGCTCTACAAGCCCGACCTCCGTTGTAGCCCGCGAGGAGACGCGAGGGCCTGATACCTCAACCACACCATCTAACATTTCGACCTTCCACTCGCTACAGTTCCGTAACTTTAGGCTTCTCTGGTTTGGCAATATGTCGGCTACCGCCGGCCAATGGATCCAGATGGCGACGCTTAGCTGGCTTGTATACGACATGACCGGTTCGGGCACACTGCTCGGCGGGATAAACGCCATGCGTTCGATACCCATGCTGCTGCTAGGCCCTCTGGCCGGCGTGGCCGCGGACCGTCTGAACCGACGGACGTTGATGCTCACTAGCCAGCTTTCGATCTTCGTTCTCGCCTTTGGCTTTGGACTAGACCTTGCGCTGGGATACGTCGCCGTCTGGCACCTCTTTGCTTTCTCGTTTCTTGCCGGAACAGCTCAGGTGCTCAACATGCCGGTACGTCAGACCATCGTCTTCGATGTCGTACCACGCGAGGCGATACCGAATGCCGTTGCGCTCAGCACAGCGGCCTTCAACGTGACGCGTATCATCGGGCCTAGCGCCGCCGGATTTCTCATCGCCTGGTTCGGGCCGGAGGGGAACTTTTTCATTCAGAGTGTCGCCTACTTAGGCGTAGTAGTTAGCGTATTGATGATGCAGTTTCCATCCGGTAAACGCGATGAGCGTAAGCAGTCCCTAGGAAAAAACCTTTTGGATGGCGTCCGTTACATAATAAAGGAGCCCACTACGCGGCTGCTGATAACGATCGGAGCGATCCCGCCCCTCTTGGTCATGCCTGCGTTCTTTGCCCTGCTGCCGGTCTTCGCCAAAGACGTGTTCCACAGCGGGCCGGAGGGTCTGGGTCTGCTGATGTCCTCGATGGGTGTCGGAGGACTGCTCGGGGCGCTGTTTACGGCTTCTCTAGGCGGGTTCGATAGGCGGGGCTTACTGCAGTTAGCCGCTCTGTTCACTATGAGCCTTTCCCTCTTGGGACTCGGCCTAAGCCCGTCACTTTATGTGGCTTTGCCGGTTCTGGCCATAGGAGGGTTCTGCGAAATGGTCTATATGACCACCAACCAGACTATCCTTCAGCTTTCTGTTCCCAGTGAGATGCGTGGGCGCATTACTAGCATCTTCATGCTGAACATGGGGCTTATGCCGCTCGGCTCATTAGTACTGGGCATCGCCGCGGACGTTGTCGGCGCGCCGACCGCGGTAACGGTCAGCGGGATTGCAGTCGTAAGCCTGACGGCGCTTGTTGCCTTGTTATCGTCGCGGCTGAGGAGCTTGCGACTGAGCGAACTAAACACTGACGGTTCAACACCACGAACGTCAATGCCCGTATCGACAGGATAGTAGTGTGATCGAACGTCTGGACCGGAGCTGCTAGGCTTTCTCCTGCGTACGCTTAGTGGGCGAAACCCACTTTTGCCACGAGTTGGAATTGTGGAACTGCTTTTTAGCCCCACACAGACGGCAAGTGCCTTGGCTGACGTCTCCGGATGGGGGCTCTATGTCCCAGTGGTGGCGACATGTCGCGTCGACGAGAGCGATATCGGTACTGTCGTCGTCGGCCATTATCGTCTAGGGCTACGATAGTCCCTTTCACCGCCTCCACCAGATCCGAAACGCCTTTGACCGCCGGGTGGACGGTCTTCTTGGGGCCGCGCCTCCTGGACGATGATCGTACGGTCGCCCAACTGCTTGCCGTTGAGCTGCTCGATAGCCCGACTCGCTTCTTCTTCCGATGACATCTCGACGAAGCCGAAACCGCGAGACCTGCCGCTAAACCGGTCGACAGCTACGTTAGCCGCTACTACAGTGCCTACAGATTCAAAGAACTCTCGGAGTTCATCTTCACTAGTCCGGTAAGAAAGGCTGCCTACATAGAGCTTAGTTGCCAATTGTGCCTCCTATTTTCGCTCGCAGATAGTCTGCTTATCCTTCCTTATTCTCCTCTGCCCCAAAGGTGGAAGGAGGCCCTAAGCAGGCAGCTAATTAGACGGTTAGATAATAATCTAAACCTTATGGGAAGTAAATAATACGGATAGTTAAAAATTGCCCGGTAGTATGTTCGTGGCGATTAGCCATAAATGGATGCCACTACCGGCTACGACAAAGAGGTGGAAGATTTCATGGAAGCCGAAGACATGTGGGAACGGATTGGGCTTACGCACTGCATAGATGACCCCACCGACGGTGTAGGCTGCGCCGCCCAGGATCAGCAAAATCAGGGACGTTGTTGAGAATTCAGCCACTATCTCCACAGCGGCGACAGCGGCTAACCAGCCGAGTCCGATATATAGCGACACGCCAAGGTAGCGTGGGGCGCGCGGCCAAGCCAGTTTGAGAAGAATTCCCGCGCCCGCTAGGCTCCAGACTACGCTTAAAATGCTTATGCCCCAGGCGAGGTCCACAGCGACCAGGCAAAAGGGGGTATAGGTGCCCGCAATAAAAACGAAGATCATCGAGTGATCTAGGCGCCGCATTACTAACTGCAGGGCCGGCGTCCAGCGTATAAGGTGGTAGCTAGCGCTCGTTCCGTAGAGCAGGATCAGACTTGTGGCGAATATGGCCGCGCCGACGTAGCCTGCCGTCGAGGTCGCTATGGTTATGAGCAGTGGCATCGCTATTATCGCGGCGATGAACGACAGGAGGTGAAACACCCCACGCAGGGCAGGACGGGGTTGAACAAACGTCTCTGTTAGCAATACACTCTTCTTGAAAGGCTTTCTTTCAGAAAGCGACTGTTGCCATGATAACACGAGATTATTTGGCGTTGCCCCGTAATAAGCAACGGGAACCTAAACTATGCTTTGCATCATTCGGTCAGAAGAGGGTAAGGGATGTCAGCAGAAGAGAACAAAGCCGCAGCCGTCAAGTTCTTTAAGGCGTAATTCAGCAGTTGAGTGTGGTCCCAATGCCTGCGTAATGGTCTCGGATGTTTGGTTTAAATTTGGAGAGAGTTGATCGACATGGCAGAGAATAGAGTTATCTTAGCGTTGATCCCCGATCTTCTATTCGGCACGCGTGTAAAAGAGACGCTGAACAACGCTGGCTATAGCGTTTTGGATAGATACGCAAAAAGAGTCGCAGAGCGCTCTCTTGGAGGCGAGTCTGGAGCTTCTTATCCTCGATTTGGACGCCAGCGGTTTGCTGTTGGAGGATCTTGTTAGCCACGCGAAAGAAGCAGGCGTCCCCGTCCTGGCCTTCGGCCGCCACACGGAAGGTCAAGCGCTTGCTGCTGCGAAAGCGGCAGGCTGTGTGGCCGCGGTAGCCCGCTCGCGGCTCGTGACGGATATGGCGGAACTCGTTTCAAAATACGCAAAGCATCGAGCCGAAACCTAAGGCTATAGCTGAGCAGTGTCCGCGTTTGTCGCTTGGGGCGCGCGCTTTGGCGCCAGGCGGAAGACGTCGCTAAACTGCAGGTCCAGCAGCCACATCGAAACCAGCCCCCACACCGTTGTCCAGGCGATTACCATTAGGTGACTACCGATCGCGAAGCCGCCGGCGAGGCCTCTGTCCGCGCCCAAGGCCACTACGACCTCCGCCACAGCGATCTCGTAGGGGCCTATGTTCGAAGGAACGATAGGCATGGAGACGATCATGTTCGCCGCGATCATGATGATGATGTACGAGCCTAAGGGGAGATCGATCCCAAACGCGGTCCCAAGAAGCCAGTACATGCAAGCTTCCAAAAGCCAGGCCGCTAAGGATACTACTAAGACCCGGCTGCCGAGTTTATAATCGCGTAGTGCCGAAAGCCCTCCGACGAAGGACGGGATAAAGTCGCTGATCGCTTTGTGAACACCCTCTGGCAGCCAGCTGAACCACCTATGCTCGTGCCAGTCGTGCTGAAGGCGCAATCTCGCAGCAAGACCGGCCAGGATAAGCCCTACGATTACTATGCCCAGCAGCGTCCACACGAGCTTCGTTATTGCGTCAGGGGTTTCTAAGAGGGCGACTCCAAGCAGGGCTAAGATCACGAACGCTACCCCATCGAGCAGCGTCTCAGTCACGAAGACCGTCGCTGTCAGACCTGCTCGCGGTAGGTTATAGCGTTGGGCCGGGACTTGTACGCGCAGGATGTCGCCGATGCGCACGGGCAGGAAGTTGTTAGCCATGTTGGAGACGAGGAAGATGCCGAAGAGGCCCGAAAGTGGGGCGTAGCCTATACGCTCCAGCATCATCTTCCAGCGCTGGCTATCGAGCAGCTTGGAGCCTGTGTACAGTAGGAGGGCGGGAAATACGAGGAAGTAGTTAGCGTTTACGAAGGCTTCAAGCGTCGCATCGAAATCGACTCGCCACAGCAAGAGTGCGATTAGACTGCCGCTGAGAGCCAGACGGAATAAGACCCTGCGTCCCACGTTTAGCATCTGAATTAGCTCCTGTGCGGTACGTAGGCGCGCCCGCGTGTAAAGTTATACTACAACAACCTGCGAATTAAGCTCATATTGGTTTAGGTGTATAGACGTTTCAGGCTCATTCCAGTTTAAAGAAACGGGCGGCCAGGACGGTTGTCAGGACTGCCCATCCCGCCAGCAGGGCCAAATCGCTTCCTGTCGCTAGGATAGACTCCTCGTCGAGGAGCACTTTGCGAAACGCGCCCAGAAGCGGCGTTAGGGGGAGGAACCTCACTATTCTCTCCAGCACGCCGGGCAGTTGGTCGATGGGAAAAAAGACGCCGGATAGGAACATCATCGGCAGCGTAACGACGTTGCCGAGGCCAGAGGCGGCGGCCACGGTTTTGCTTGCGGCAGCCACCAGTATCCCTAGGTTCAGAAAGATGAGGTTACCGATTAGCGCCAGCGGGAAGGCCCAGAAGAAAGTGATCGGCAGGTCGGCTCCGGCGGCCGTACCGACGAGGAGGATGATAGCGGTCTGCAAAAGCGACAGCGCCAAGAAAGCGGCCACTTGAGCGATGACGAACGCGGGGACAGGAAGCGGCGTCATCTGGATACGGCGGAGGATGCGTTTTTCGTGGTAAGTAACGAGCACCGTAGCGATACCGATAACGGCGTAAGTCATTATGCCCATGCCGAGGATGCCGGGCACTAAAAAGTCCATATAGCCTGTGTCACGCGTTGAAATAGATTCTTCCGCAAGCACTACGGTTGGGTCTGCCCCGGAGACGCTAAGGTTAAATTCGTCGAAGAAGTGACGCAAGCTATTGAGCGCCAGCTGAACGACCTGCGGGTTGGACTCGCCGTAGAAGACGGTCGCCTCTGATTCCGATCTTTCGCCGGTGCCGGGCGGTAGAAGAAGCGCCATTTCGTACTCGCCGTCCCGCAACTCCTCTAAAGCCTGCTCTCGGTCGGCGATGAGCGTGAGGTCGAACACTTCGAATTCGCTCAGGTTTTCGATAAGGCTCTCGGAGAAGGGACCTGAGTCCTGGTTCACCACGGCCATTTCCACCTCGGGAGGGCCGTCGATGCTGAATAGCGCGAAGACGCCGATGAAGATAATGGGGAAGACTATGGCCCAAAAGATGCTGAGCCTGTCCCGGAACATGATCTTGACGTTGGCGATGAATAGGCGAAACATCAGTCGCGCAACTCCTTGCCGGTAAGCGCAAGAAATACGTCCTCCAGCGTGGCTTTATCGACGCTGAGGTCCACAATTTGTACATTGGTTTCGGCTAGGTTGTTCAAAAGCCGTGGAAGAGTGTCGCTAACGCTTGACACCTGTATACGGTACTCACGGCCCTGGTCTGATTCGACCTTCGTGATGCTTTGGGCCGCAACGCCTTCTAGTTTGGGGAGATCGACTGGCTCGGATAGCTTTAGGTGCAATTGGAATGGCGCCTCCAACCCTTCGATGAGCTTTTCGGGCGTATCTAGCGCCACGATCCGACCGCTATCCATGATGGCTACTCGGTCGCAGAGGTTCTGCGCTTCGTCCATGTAGTGCGTAGTGAGTATGATCGTCTTGTCCTCAGCGCGTATGTTGCTTATCAAGTCCCAAAGCGAACGGCGCGCCTGTGGGTCGAGGCCGGTGGTCGGTTCGTCGAGGAACAAAACTTCGGGATCGTTAACTATACTAGCCGCGAGGGAGAAGCGCTGCTGCTGCCCTCCGGATAGCTCTTTGACGAGCGAGTCGATCTTCTCTTCTAACCCGACGCGCGCGAGCAAGCTTTCGGGTGGCAATCGCTTGTGGTAAAAGCTGCCGAATAGGTCGAGGATCTCCCTGAGCTTCAAGAAGTCGAAGTAGGCAGAGGCTTGCAGTTGGACGCCGATGCGCTGTTTCACCGCCGCCGTGTGGCGGTGACTATCGAGGCCTAAAACCTTGATGACGCCCTCGTCCGGCTTCTGTAGCCCCTCGATCGTTTCGAGGGTCGTCGTTTTGCCTGCGCCGTTAGGCCCGACGATGCCGAAGATTTCGCCCTGTCGTACGGTAAAGCTGACGCCGTCTACAGCGGTTAGAGGGCCATAGCGGCGCACCAGATTTTCGACTTCTACGACTGCTTCCAGGGCTCCACCTTTTCTCTTCACGCCTCTACATCCACTTTACTACGAAAGCCTTAAGGCGGGATCAGGTGTAGGGCGCTTCGCCGTAGAGAAACAGTTATCTCCTTGTTCGCGTCTAGTCCCAGCCGGTAGTAGACATAACCTGGCAGTTCCACTTCCAGATCGTACGGCTCCGCAGAGGCCTCCGTGCGCAGGTAGAGGATATAGTTCTCGCCATTGATCGCTTCACGAACGATACGAACCGCCACTCGATTCTCGGGCGGGCTGCTGGAAGGGCGGTCTGGCCGGGCGATCATAACCTGCGTTGGACGTATGCAGAGGCTTACCTGCCGGCCGATGGGGATGTCCTGAAGGTCAGCGTAGAACAAGTAGCCGCGCCAGTTAACGCACAAAGCATCGCTCTCGCGGCTGACAACAGTTGCTGGGAGGATATTACGCGTGCCGACTAACTCGGCTACCCGTCGCGAGTTGGGATGGTAGAACACTTCGTCGCGGTCGCCTTGCTGCAGCACCTTGCCATCGTCGAAGATGACGATCCGACTGCCGACGGTGTAGGCCTCAGCCATGTCGTGCGTGACTAGAAGGGTCGTCGTTGGCCTTCGTTCGATCAGTTCGAGGAGCTCCTGCCGGAGCGATAAGCGGATCATCGTATCGAGCGAGGAGAACGGTTCGTCCAGGAGAAGCAGGCGTGGCTGGAATGCCAGCGCTCGAGCGAGCGCTACGCGTTGTTGTTGCCCGCCGGAAATCTGGCCAGGCCGGCGGTTCTCGAAGCCCTGGAGCTTCATAGTCGCGATCATATCGGCGACGCGTTCCTTTTTCTGCGCACGGCCGCCGCTGAGACCGAAGGCGATGTTCTGGGTTACGGTTAGATGCGGGAAGAGCGCGTAATTCTGAGGGACGTAACCGATGCGTCGGTGTTGTGGTGGCCGGTTGATCTTTCGCTCGCTGTCGAAGAGCGGTTCGCCGTCGATAGCGATGGAGCCTTTATCGGGAGTAAAGATACCGGCGATCATTTGTAGCGTAAGGCTCTTGCCGGAGCCCGAGGGGCCGAAGATGACCGTAATTCCATCGCCGGCGGAAAAAGTCGCGCTTAGGTCGAACGAGTCGAAGCGCTTTTGGACCGAAACTTCAAGCATTGACCCCGAAAGCGCTGCGATGCAGGATCAGCCGCACTAGGAAAAGCACGCTGAAAGAGACGAAGATCAGGATGGCGGACAGCACGAGCGCGGCCGTCAGGTTCGACTGCATCGCGATGTATATGGCCAACGGCATCGTCTGCGTGCGGCCGATCGTATTGCCGGCGAACATGATCGTCGCTCCGAACTCTCCCAGCGCTCGCGCCCAACTCATGACCGCCCCGCCCAGCAGGGCGGGCAGGGCTAGAGGCACAGTGATGCGCAAGAACGTGCCGAAACCTGAATGGCCCAGGGTGTGGGCGACGCGTTCCAATTCCTGGTCTATGCTCTGGAAGCCAGCGCGCGCCGCGCGGATGTAGAACGGGGCGCTGACGAAGGTCCGCGCCATCACGACGGCCGTTAGTGTGAACGCGATCTCGGCGTTGACGGCATCGAGCCAGGGCCCTAGGATACCGCGCCGGCCGAAAGCCATTAGAAGCGCGACGCCCGCGACCGCGGGAGGCAGGACCATGGGCAGGTCGATAAGGGTATCGATAACGGCGGAGCCCGGAAAACGCCGGCGAGCAAGAAGATACGCGATAGGCGTACCGAAGACGATCGTTATCGCCAGGCTGGCGAACGACGTGATGAAGCTCAGCCTCAGGGCTTCGGTGACCAGTGGCTGGCTAAGGGTATCCCACACACCTTCTTCCGGCAAGACCTTCAGGAAGAGCGCCACCAGCGGCAACGTTAGAAATATTACGAGGATGAAGGTCGGGACGAGAAGCAGCGCCAGGTTGGCATCCGGCAAAGCTAGCCGTAATTTGCCTCTGCTTGGAGCGATCGTTTCGGTTTGCTCTGACATGTCTACGGTGCGATCGGGATGAAGTTATGGGACTTCAAAACGTTTTGGCCCTGCGTCGATAGCACGTAAGCGACGAAGGCGGTAGCTGCGCTTCGATTTCCGGCATCTTTCGTGAGCGCTATGGGGTACTCGGCGATCTGATTGTAGGCGTCTGGGATATCGATCACCGAAACGTCTTCGCCTACGCTTGGCGTCACGTCCGAAACGTATACGATGCCGGCATCGGCCTCGCCCAGTTGGACCTTCGTCACAACCTGCTTGACGTTCTCTTCTTCGGAGACAACGTTCCTAAGAGCGTTACGTTCTAACTCGGCCCCGTAGTCAGCGCTGGCTTTTTGGAACGCTTGACGGCTATAGTTACCGACGGGCACATTGGCAGCGGCCAGATCGAGCTTCACGCTGTCGTTGGCGATGTCACGGAACTCATCGATCCCCGCTGGGTTGTCCTTGGGCACAATAACGGCCAGGCGGTTCCGGATGAAGATTGGGCTTTCGTTTTCGACAACGCGGCTCTGTTTAGCCTGCTCCATTTGCGGAGCGTCGGCGGAAGCGAAGACGTCGGCATCGGCACCCTGCTCTAACTGCGTCCGCAACGCTTGCGAGCCGGCGAAGTTGTAGACGATATCAAAGCCGGGGTTCGCTGCCTCCAGCTGCTCTTTAATCTCCGTAAAAGCATCCGTCAGTGACGCCGCGGCGAAAACGGTAAGCTCTCCTGAGAGCCGAGGCGTTGGCGATGCTTGGCTGCTGGGAGTAGGGCTAGTAGTTGCAGCAGGCTGATCCTCTTCATCATCCCCGCATCCGACTAGGACAACGGTAAGTAAAACGAGCGGAACTGCCAGTAAATACAAAGGTATTCGAAAGTGAGATCTTGGTCGCATAACCTTTCCTTCCTTTTACTCAACTACGATTCTAAGCAGGCTGTTAACCCAATTGCCTGGATGTTTGGTAGGGAGCACGCTCCTAAACTTCGCCTCATCAGTTATTGCAAGGATGGCCTTCTGGTCCGCTATTACTTCTGATAGTGGGAATTCTTTGGTGTATCCGTCGGTACCAATGAAAGAGATCTGCTTAGCATTTGTCGGCAAGGTGCGATCGCGTAATATATCGCAGAGGGAATGCCCGTATGCGAAACTACGTTGCCATCACGATCGGCAGCCGAAACGGTCTCGCGTTGATAGTGGCAGGTAGTCAACAAATTGATATCGATCACCAGAAGCGGGGCTGAGTCAGATTGCCGCGATTGCTCCTTTTCGAACACATGACGAAGCAAGCGGGCGGCGGCGAAGCGTTCAAAACCATCTTTGTTGAGGAGTATTCTGTTCTCCTTTTCAAGACTTTTATACTCCGGAGTGCGCGAGCAGTCTTCACAGAAGATGCGTATTCTATCGCTTCCTCGCTCACGCCATATTGACAAGTACTCTTGATCCCGACCGCACACTGGGCAGTAAAATTCCGTCTTGGCTACCAACGCTACCTTCCTCCAGTGACCAGATCTGGTTTATTCAGGCCCACAAGCCAGGCGAGCACACCTTCGGCCGCGGTAAACTTCGATTCCCAAACCAGGTGCTCGAAGCGCGTCGTCCCAATGTCCGGCTCGATATCCCGCATTCGTTCTAAGTAACGATGGCAGGCTTCGATCTGCGCTTCGATAAGAGCAACTGCTTTTCTGCCGCCGGCACGCTCGGCGAAGTAGAGCTTGAGAAGGAAATCGATACGGACTTCCCTCATACGGCCTACAGGTGTGCTCAACCACTCTTCGAACAGCGCCCGCGCATCGTCCGTTAACGAGAAAACGGTACGAGGTGGCCTTGCGCCGACTGTGACGCGTTTGCCTTTGATAAGACCTTGCTCCTGCAGGTCTTTGAGGAAGGTGTAAATCGTACTCATGTCCGCGGGGGCCGCCAGGCCGAGCTCGGCGCCCGGCCGGAAATAGCGAGCGATCTCGTAGCCGTGCAGCGACTGCTCGTGCAGCAGCCCGAGTATGGCGTAGCCAGTTGGAGTCAGGGTCGCTTGAACGCGTGTCATCGATACCTCGGCGATAGATTACTCGATTGCCGAGTATAGCACGATATCAGATGTTGTCAAGGGCCGTCGGTTTTATCCATGTAGGGGCGGGGCATGCCGCTCTACTGCGCGCTCCTCGCCTTCCTAGCGAATCCACTTTGAACTCTTGTTGTCGTATCAGCAAATCCAACGTAGGGGCACGGCATGCCGTGCCCTACTGAAGTGTCGTTTTTTGAAGACTAAAGTAAGATGCCTCTCCAATTTGGAGAGGCATCTTCATAGTTTGGTTTCGTTGTGTATTACGAGCGCCGAGATTGTTCGGTGGTTTCCGGAAGCTGGGGAGGGGTGGAAGTCATCTCTTGTGGCTCTTCTTCTGCTCCATCCTTGACGCTGCTGCGGAACTCCCGTACCGCTTTGCCGAGCGAACCGCCCACCTGGGGCAGCTTGCCAACGCCGAAGACGATAATGACAACCGCTAGGATGAGGACGATCTCGAAGGGGCCTAGGGGTCCGATACCAGCTAAATATGTCATGACCGCACCTTCCTTACTGCTGAATTAAGGGTTGAGGCGTTCGACCCAAACGTCCATTAGGCCGCCACAGATCTTGTCCTCGCCGTCCATAGGGTTGGTCAGATCGACCGTCACGAGCCTCGGCACGCCGGTTTCGATGACCTCTTTGGCTTCGGCCCAGACCTCGGCCTCGCCGCAGCCGCCGCCGATAGTGCCGAAGAACGAGCCGTCCGGCTTGACCACCATACGAGCGCCCGTCTTGCGGGGCGTGGAGCCGCGCGTCTCGGAAATGGTCGCCAGGGCAACCGGTACGCCACCTTTAAGGCTGCGCTCGATCTCTTCATAAACCTCATTCATCATAGGCAATCACCTCATGCAGAACTTATCTTCGCGCAACATAACGGTAGGGGCAAGCGACGCTAGCGTGTTAGGCTGTTT
>WHTN01000038.1 GCA_009377715.1 Dehalococcoidia bacterium
TGGTCGTTCCGGTCTAATCCTTCCTACGATGAACACCGGAAGGTCTGGAATGGCTCGATCGACCGCCATCCCGCGCTTATAGCGCGCTGCGCCGGCGTAGCAGACGTCATCGCGGCCGTGAAGTTCGCCCGAAGCGCTGGACTGCAGGTGGCAGTACGCGGCGGCGGCCACAGCTTCCCCGGCCTTTCCGTTTGCGATGGCGGCCTGGTTATCGACCTTGGCCCGATGAAGGGCGTACGTGTCGATCCGTACGCGCGGACGGCGCGGGTGCAAGCCGGCGTGCTCCTGGGCGAACTCGACCGCGAGACGCAGGCGTTCGGCCTTGTAGCTCCGGCGGGGATCGTTACCACTACCGGCGTCGCCGGCTTAACGCTCGGCGGCGGCATCGGTTGGACGATGCGTAAATATGGCCTCACCATCGATCAGCTCATCTCGGTGGACGTGGTCACGGCCAGCGGCGACTTCGTCAAAGCCAGCGAGAGCGAGAACGCCGATCTGTTTTGGGGCGTGCGCGGAGCCGGCGGAAACTTCGGCATCGTCACCGAGTTCGAATTCCGCCTGAACCCCCTCGGGCCGATAGTGCTTGCCGGGCCGATATTCTGGCGTATCGAGGAATCGCCGAAGCTGCTACGCTTCTACCAGGATTGGATCAAGGAAGCGCCCGATGATCTCATGACCATCATCATCCACCGGAAGGCGCCCCCGCTCCCCTTCGTCCCGACAGAACTTCACGGGAAGCCGATAGTTGGGATCGTTTGTTGCTATTCCGGGCCTGTCGAAGAAGGCGAGAAGATTTTGCGGCCGCTTAAATCGTTCGGCTCGCCGGTCCTCGACCTCTGCACACCAAAGCCGTTCCTAGCGCACCAGGCGATGTTCGACCCGTCCTTCCCTCCCGGCTGGTGGTATTACTTCCGGGCCTGCGATGTCGTAGAACTAACCGATGAAATCATCGACATCACCTTTGGCCATGCGATGAACATGAAGTCTCCGCTGACAGCCTTCCCTATCTGGCAGATGGGTGGCGCGGTCGCTCGCGCCGGAGAGAACGATACCGCTTTCAACGGTCGCGACGCCGGCTTTACGTTTAACATCGGCGCAGCGACAGAGACGGCCGCCGGCTTCGACCACGAGAGGCAGTGGGTCAGGGATTTCTGGACGGCCCTGGCGCCCTACCACACGAGCGTTTATGTGAACTTCCTGATGGAAGAAGGTCAGGACCGCATTCGTTTGGCTTACGGAGATGAAAAGTACGAGCGCTTGAAAGCTTTAAAGCGAAAATACGATCCGGATAACTTCTTCCGCTTAAACCAGAACATCCCGCCGGCTTAATCGCTATCGATTCGCACGCTCGTCCTATGCGCCTCTCGACGGAAGTAGCCGTAGCTCTGCAGCCGTGGTTCCCTTGGCTCCATCCCGACCGCGTCCGCCTGGTAAGCGGAGGGCCGGTCTGCTGGTTCGTGGGATCCGTGCTGCACAAAAGGGCCATGACGTTCTCGCCCTTCATCTTCTTTCGATATGGCGCCTACGATGGCTCGTCTCTCTCTTCGCTGGCATTGCTGGCCCATGAGCTGAAGCACATCGAGCAGTACCGAACGTACGGGCATCCGCGATTTCTGGTCCGCTATTTTTGGGACCTTGCGCGCTCACGCTTCCGCTACAACCGCGACTTACCGCTGGAGGCAGATGCTTACGCGATCCAGGCAGAGGTCGAGAGCCGGCTAAGAGAGCGGCTAATTTAACGCGAATTACACGGCTGGCATCCATCTAATATAATGGGGCAAGGAGGCTTGCTGTCATGTCGCTTACGGTAGAAGTGCTTGAAGACGATGGATCTATCACGGTCATGGACATCGACGAGTACGCTAAGGGCGTCTTGCCGTACGAGATGGGTACAGGATGGCCTATCGAAGCCCTCAAAGCGCAGGCCGTCACAGCCAAAAGCTACGCCCTGGCGTGCCGTCAAGTTTTTACCGACACGCGGTCCCAGGTCTACGGTTCACTTCGCTACGACGATACAAACGAAGCCGTAGAAGCAGTCCGGGATGTCTATCTGAAGTATGGTGGCGAGATAATCGCGCCTTTCTTCTTCGCCCATTGCAACGGTAGGACACTAAGCCCCTCCCAAGCCGGCTGGAACCCCGTGGCCGACCGCCCTTACCTCATAGGCGTGGACTGCCAGTGCGGACGCACAAGTTATTACGGGCACGGCATCGGCATGTGTCAGAGAGGGGCGCAGGAGATGGCCCTCCACGGCGCTACCTTCGACGAGATCCTTCACCACTATTATCCAGGCGTAGAACTCAATGGATTTGCGGATCACATTCCCGGCCTGCCACCCGCCAACGCCACAACCTACATCGTTCAGCCGGGCGATAGCCTTTCCGCCATCGCTATGCAATTTGGCCTGGCGATGCGGACGTTGTTCGAGGCGAATCGCCACGTCATCGCCGATCCCAACGTCATCGAAGTGGGCTGGCTGCTGGTCGTGCCACGTGCTTCTCAGGAAGAGGGAGACGCCAAGATATACGTTGTGCAGCCCGGCGATACTCTAGGGGTTCTCGCCCAGAGATGGGGCTGTTCATTAGAGGATATTACTTCTTTAAACTCCATACCGGACCCTAATCTGATCCGCGTAGGACAACGGCTCCGGAAACCTGGCGGTTAGAGGAACACGTTTTGAACAGTTGCCACATCGCAGGCTAGAATAAAAATAGGTCCCTATGGCTTTTATAGTTGCGAAGACGGATGACATAGCTCCCGGTCAGATGGCTGCCTACGATATTGACGGCGAGCCGGTTGCCATTGCGAACGTAGAAGGCAGGTTTTTTGCGTTCAGCAACGTATGTACGCACCGGGCATGCCCCCTCTACGACGGCCTACTGGAAGGCACGAACCTGACCTGCAGTTGTCACGGCAGCCAGTTCGATATCACGACCGGAGCAGTAGTGACTGGCCCGGCGTCCATGGCCATTAAGACTTTCGTCGTAGAAACCGTGGGCGATGAGCTTAGGGTACAGAAGGCGGGGGAGTTGCCGGCGAAAGCTGAAACGGAAGACGAACTCACCCCTATCAAGCGCATCCTGGCCAAAGTGCCGCTCTTTTCCGGCCTCAGCGAAGAATCTCTCGAAGCATTGCAAGGGTTCACCTTCCGCAGGACTTTCGAACCGCACGAGTTGATCGTAGAGGAAGGCCGTACGGCTAACGGACTATATGTCATCCTCTCCGGCCGCGTTGAAGTCATAAAAGGGCTGACAGGCAGCCGGCCTCAACTTCTCGCTACCCTTGAGCCGAACGAGCCATTCGGCGAACTGGCGCTTCTCGGCGAATGGAAGAGAAGTGCGTCGGTACGCGCTATGCAGGAAACGGAGTGCCTCGGCATCGATCGTTGGGTCTTCCTCACGTTCCTGGAGCGGGAACCCCAGATCGCCATAAAGATGCTACAGCTCCTCGCCGAGAGGCTGGCCGAAACCGACGAGAGGCTTCTCGAACGAAGCTAGCCTCGAGACATCGAAAAGAAGCCCGCGAACTTCGATAGCGAATCTCTGACCCGGGTCAACGCCTGAGGGGCTCCGTTCTCTAACTGCACGAAGCGGCAATACGCGAACAGTTCCGTGAGCCTTTCATGGAACACGAACCAGGCCGCATCCTTCTGCGTGGGTATGCTTGCGCCCCGCGACAGGCGAAAGCTAGCGCCCGCACTTAAGCCCGGATGCGAAGGGCCGGCCGGAAGCCGCGTCAAAGCCCTTCCTAGTGGGTCTAGCACTTCGATCATCAACCCTATCGTGATGTCGGCAAGAGTCTTGAGTTCGGCCTCCGACTCTTCCGCGTGAACGAAGAGCCGCCCGAGCATTTGCACCATGAGTTCGTAGCAGCCATCGAAAAGATTGCTAACGTCGGCGCTCAAAGGGTCGTCGATGAGCGCTAATGCGGAACTATCGAGTAAATCGGTGGGTAACATAGCGTATGGATTCGCCAAAACAGGGCGCGCCGGCTGGAATTCGGGGTCGGCAGCTTTCAGAGCTTCGTGCTCATCGCGAATCTTCAGGAATTTCCTATAGTGAGAGTCCTCTATGTCGACTGTCGCGCCTTCCCCCTGCTCGATAATGATATTGACCGCCGCCATGGCGGAAGTTAAATTGCCAACCTTGATCAGGCCCGGAAGACGGAAATGGCTATCGTCTGTCTGCGCGTCTTCTGGGCCGATGAATAGCTGCTTTTCTCCTAACTTATGGCTCAGATAGGTAAGCCCGTCCTGGATACCTCGATAGAGTTCGCCTAACGTGTCGTAGTGGCGCTCGCTAGAGAAGATGTCCGTAAGCTTCAAGGATGGGGCTTGCGGGCTCAGATAGCCGGTACGCTCATCTTCGACAGGATCCAGGCTCTCAGGGCGTTCTAAGAAGATAAACTGCTCGACCGCTTCGAGGCTAAAAGGCATAAGGCGAAGCTGGAAAGCACCGGGATACGCTCGCGGGCTGTTCGGGAGGTTCGGCCTGCGAAGATGGGGCGCGCCACCAACGGCAGTAAGTAAGTTGCAGGCGGATGCCAGGTGCAACATCTCCTGCACGGTTATCTCGCGGATTATCGACCGCCAGCGCCTTACCGCCTTCAGCTGTTCCTGACTGAGGCCTTCGTTCGCGTCGTCTTTCAGCGTGAAGGAGGCGAGTAGGTACGAGCACAGTACCTGATGCTCTAGCTCAGCAGCCTCGGTCAGCAGGTAGATTAATTGCGCCCTATTTTCGATCCTAACTGCGGCCACTGCTTGCTCCCATTAGATGAGCAGTGCGGCGCGACATGTTAAATAGCATCGCTATAAGTTTCGCGCAAATAGGCCGTGAGTAAAATCGGCTAGTGGACTTACCTGCCCTCGTCGAGATTTCGCCAGAACGTGAAATGTGCCGGCCTCAGCGCCAGTCGATCGTTACGATCTCTATGGGTTCAGAGATTCCCTTCAGGGTGACACTGCGTGGTTCAGTGGAGGTATACCCGATAGCCGTTTGCTTGCTCGCCACGATCTCCCCGCCCTCAGCAAGAGCTGCGATGCGCGCTGCCTCGTGCACGCCCTTACCCTTGAAGTCGCGTCCCACCTGCGTGGCGTCCGAAGCATGGACGCCGATGCGCACCTGCGGGGCGAAGCCGTGAGCCTGACGATGCTCGGAAAGCGTCCTCTGAATGGCGGTGGCGCAGCCTATCGCCGCGTCAGGACTGTCGAACCCGACGAAAAAGCCGTCTCCCGTAGTCACTACCTCTTCGCCTCGGTGGGCAGAAAAAAGCGAGCGGAGGGTCTGATCGTGCCAGCGCAGCAAAGCTTCCCACGCCTCGTCACCGATAGCCTCGACCAAATTCGTCGACTTCACTATGTCGGTGAACATGAACGTTTTCACCACCCGCCGCGGCTCTGCCGTCCTAGTCCCGCGGAGCTGCCAAGGCAACAGCTCTTCGACCTCCTCGATCACGATAGCTTGAGTCGGGCAAGAGAGTACGGCCTGCCGCAACACCTCATCGTCAACACTCGTCAGATCGACGATGTCTGCTTTGAGGAATTCTCCCTCAAGCCAGTCGAATGCAGTTGGGGAGAGCACAATGCAGTTGCCAGCTCCGATACAGCGGTGTCTGTCTACACGAATCTGTAATGCCATGGGATCAGACGATCTTTCCCATAAGGGCTACTACGGTTGCCTCGGCACGCGAAGAGACGCCGATCTTCACAAACAGTTCCGCGAGCTGACGTGCAACCGCATCCTCGGTCAGCCCTAATTCAGCGGCTATTTCCTGGTTCGTAAGGCCTTCTGTGAGCAGGCGCAAAAGCCCGACTTCGCTGTCAGCAAACGCAGTAGTTCCCGTTTCAACAGATCCCGTAGCGCCATCTGGCGTCTGGCTGCTTCCAGCAAGGCGAGTTAGTTCACGCCCGACCGGGCTGCGGAACCACCGGACTCGAATATCCTCGTCGAGTATGCGCTGAGCGAGTATAGCGACTCCCAAACTAAGCCGGTCTCGCACAGCAGCCACGTCTTCGTCGCTGCCCGCCTTAAGGATGGCGTCCGCTGCCGGCAGGACGATTTCCAGGGATGGGTCCTCAGTCAGTGTCTTGTCGAGTCCAGCCAAAGCAGTCCGCGCGAACTCTACCGCAGACGGAAGCAACTCGCGGGCAACGGCAACCCGAGCCAGTGCTGCATCCGCCCGCGCTCCCCACGGCGCATGGCCGGGAAGGATCGCCATTAGCTTCTTAGCCTCCTCAGCCGACCGCTCCGCTACAGTCAGCAGTTCGTCGTCCTTGCGTTCGCTCCCCATTCGGGCAGCATTTAATGCTAACAACGCCAGCATCTCGCAACGCGCGGCTGCACGGCCCTGGTCGGTCGCCAGTTGGACCGCGCGGCTAAGGTGCTCTCGCATACCGCTGATATCTCCCGCTGCGGCGGCAACTACTCCACGCCAGGACTCTAGCTGGCGGGCACGCTGCGCTGTCGGCTCCGTCGAAGCTATGACCGCGGCTCGGCCGAGCCACCGTTCGGCTTGCGCAACATCTACGAGCTCAGCGTGGGCCAAAGCCATGCTGCCCGCTAGTGCGAATTCAAGAGACCTATCGCCTAGGGTTCTGATCGCTGTGTAAGCTTCCTCCCCCTTGGCAATTGCCACATCAGGAAAGACCTTCGCCCTAGCATAGATATGCGCGCCAAATAGCATTTGGGCATCGGCGAGCGCCCGTTCGCTTTCAGTGGTCAGCGATTTCATTCTGGTCATCAGGCGCCGCATCTCTTCTATCCGTTTAACCGAACCTGGCAGATGGATCTCTGGACCCCAACTGGTGTACGCCATAGCGATGATCGCCGACATGGCGCCCTGCCGGTCGCCGAGTCGTTCATAAATGTCCAGCGCCCTCTGAAAATGGGCCGTAGCCTCGTAGGCCAGCGGCGCCACTGGCAAGGTTGGGAGGATATCCTCTAGCCGCTCGCCCGCCGCGATACGCCGCACAATATCTAGATGGGCTCCGACCTGCATCTGCTCTATAAACCAGGCACGTAGGCGAGACACGGCTATCACTCCAAGCTCGCGTACGGCTGCAGCGATGCGAGTTCTCGCTCAACCGTGTTGAGTTCGACGGTCCGTCCTACGACAGACCCGCTAAGTCGCCCGCTGTATAAGCCGAGGGAGCAAAGAGGGCTTGCCGCATAGCTTAGAGGTGTTTCTGGCGTGGTCATCTTTGAAGCTAATCCTATTCGAAAGCGACGAAGCGCGACGCAAGAGAAAAGGTGATTTTTTAAGCTGGATGTAGTGAGCCAGCGTTTAGATAATGATGATCCGTGTGATACTTTATCACGCAGCGATAGAGGTGTCTATCCCTCCTTGTGCTACACGCAGGACGTCTCAGATCGTATCTACGGGTATAGTAAAGCGGCTCTTTTTGAGCCGCTTTACTATATATGGCTACAATTTTGCGCTTACGGGCTAGCCCTTAAGCCACAGCTCAGCAAATCGATGAGACTCGATCGACAGTTGCTTGAAATTTGCAACCTTCGGAGATACAGCGACCTCGCCGTTGCTCGTGTAGGCCGCCATGCCCGCTGACAAGTCGATTATGCGCCTTTGGATCTGCTGGACCATCGACTTGCGCTCTTCGGCATTGTTCAGGATTACGGCCTGCCTGTCGATGAGGTCGTCGAGTTGCCTATCGGCGAGCTGCTTGAACGGCGCAGCGTCTGTACCGGTCGAGTGGAAGAACAGGCGTAAGTGCCCGTTCGTTCCACCTCCACTCGCCCTGTGGCTACCTATGTATATCTCTGATTCACCACGGATGTACGCCCTCTCGGTGATCTCCGTCTTGTCTAGGAACCGGATCTCAGGCTCAATCCCTAGTTCCTTCAAGTTCCCTACGAATAATTCACCGGCCACCCTGGTCTCAGTGCCGGCTACACCGATATCCACAGTGGGCTTCCACGAGGCGTCGACGCCGGCCGCGGAGAGGAGTTGCCTGGCCTGTTGCACGTCCCTACCGAGCAACTGTTTGAGATCGGCCTCAGGCAGATGCCAGTCGAACGAGGGCAGGTAAACTCCCGCGTTTATCCAGGCGCTGCCGAAGTAAACGTCCCGAATAATCGCCTCGCGGTCGATGGTCCTATTGATAGCCTGTCGAACTCGTTGGTCTTTATTCAAGCCCACGTCTGGGTTCATCAGCAACGAAATAAAGCTTCCTGCGGACGTTAGCTTGGCATCGACGACATACAGCTCTGGAATGCTCTGCTTAAGCAGTTGTGTAATCTGGCCGTTAGTCGGCACTTCGTGGCCCTGGCCTGACCTGAAAGCGGCCTGTGCTGTGTTGGCGTCCGCGATGATCACCCGCTCGAAGGTATCAGCGTGAGGCAAGCTCTGCATGTAATAATCAGGGTTCCGCTTCAGGCGAAGTAGCTGCTCCGGAGTCCAGCTATCGAACAGCCAGGGGCCTGTGCCTATATTCGGGCCGTTCTTGAGGTCACCGTTTACCTCAACTGCCTCCTTCGCCACTATCTTCATCCGAGTGTCGGCCACGGCATACATAAAGTCGGCGTCGGCAGACTTAAGGGTCATCCTAATCGTCGAAGCATCAGGAGCCTCGATCTTATCGATCGCGCTGATAATGGCTACATTCGTCTTCTCCGATACAGTCCGCTCGTAACTGTAAAGGACGTCTTGGGCGTTGAGCGCGCGGCCGTTAAGCGGCGAAACGCTCGGCCACTTAACGTTGGGCCGGATCTTGAAGGTAAACGTGGTCGGGTCTGGGTTTTCGAAACTTTCCGCAAGATTACCCTTGAAGACGATTTTCTCCGGGGTAGCGATCAAGGTCGAACCCCATTAGGCGACTGTAAACTATGGCCGGGCCCGACTCATGGAGCACAGCGAAAGAGTTTTGCTGTGGATCCAGATGTGGCAGGGCCTCCGTCCCCTGATTGATATAAACGAATGTGCCTCCCTGAACCGGCTGCTCAGCCGCGGCGCCGCCCGGCGTAGTGGCTGTTGGACTAGACGGAGATTCTTCCTCATCGCAGCCGATCACTACAGCGGCCGCAAGTCCAGCACCACCTACCACCGTCCCCTGCAACATACGACGTCTCGAGAGCCGTCGCTGCCAATATCGAGACCAATAAGTCGTCTCGCTCATCTCAAACCTCCTAACTCTAATAAACTTCTTATATATCCTGTATAACCCTGTGTCAATAGCTAGGATTTCCTGCAGGACTTTGCCGTGGTGATGCATCCGGCGGTTAAAACCGTCGGCTTATGCAAAATAGTGCCAGCTTATTGAGCCCACACATCAGACTGGAAAGTAAGTAAGTCCTATACGTTGAATAGCCGAGATTGGGCCTTAGTTGTGCCAGTAGACATTCGCGACGCGAGAAGCGCCTACCGGGGCTGCGAAGCGTACGCAGGTCCGAGAGGAAGTCGAGTAACAGTTCGTTAACCGTTTCCGGCTTTTCTTGCTGCGCTCAGTGGCCACAATCTTTAACTAAGCGCATCTGTAGATTAGGGATCCAGCGCTCAAGGCCCTCAGGGAGCTTGCCGCGCGGGGCGGAGGTTCGTAGCTGGGAGGCATCATCGCTAGGCAATTGTTCAGCGACCGCGGTACATGATGGACAAGCTCACAACTCGTTCTACACGTTCTGGGTGCATCAGAGCAGTCATCCAAACAACGTTACTCCCCCAGTCATGGCCCACGGAGGCGGCCCGTTCGATACCTAGACTGTCCAAGAGGCCGAACATATCGCCCACTAAATGGTGATGTAGTAAGCTTCAACGTCACTTGGTTTGTCGGTTTCGCCGTAGCCACGCATATCGGGCGCGATAATTCTAAAGCCAGCGTTAGCCAACACGGGTATTTGCCGGTGCCAGGAGTACCATATCTCCGGCCAGCCATGACATAGTATCACGGGGTATCCATCGCCCTGTTCGACGTAGTGCATACGCAATCCGTCCAGGTCAACGTACCAATGCTGCCAGTTTGTTGTCATCGAAATTGCACCCTACTCTTTTTCTAGGTGCGAGTGACCTGGGGCTACGCGCTATACAGAAGAGGCTAAGTAACGTTTCTGCGCTTGATAAAAGTAAGGATGAAACCGTAAGGGTCTTCGATTCGGAACATACGCGCCCTGCCACCAAAACGATCTGCAAGCGGCTCAACTATCTTTACACTACGAGCCGTTACCTGGTCGTAGTACCCATCGATGTCCGTTTCGTTCAGTTCAATGAGCAAGACGAGGCCTGTACCCCTGGGATAGCCGTGAGTCAATTGCTCCAGCACGACATCGACAGCGCCGGGCCCTGGGAGCGTATCGTTAAACACCAAAGAATTGCTGTTCTCGATCCGCATTTCGCCATGGCTTACGTTTTCCCGCGATTCGGGCCTTACCCACGTGAAGCCAAGCACGCTCTCGTACCACGCCATCGCTTCACCTACGTTCTCGACCCATAATTCAGCGTTAATAGCAGCCATGTTGTCCTCCCTACGTAACCCTTCGGCGGATTGTCTTAAGCTTTAGCACGAGGATCAAGGGATGTCAATCCTGCCTCCAAGAACCGTGATGGGAGATGCTTGCTCAGGAAAGGGCATTAGAACACTGGGCTAAGCTAAAGCAGGTTATTGAGCGGCAATAGCCATTAGCGAGGGTTGAATCGGAAGGGCGGCTTCTTAAATGAAAGAAAGGATGTGGAGCGGGTGATGGGATTCGAACCCACGACATCTTGCTTGGGAAGCAAGCACTCTGCCAGCTGAGTTACACCCGCTCGATCGAAACCAATTGTACGCGCCGTGCCTACGTTCGTCTATAGCGTATTGGAGCTGACAGAACGTCTCTCAGCGGGGCTTCAGCGTCCGATCCTTGATTCTGGTGGTGTCGTATATTATCATAAATACAGAATATTATTGGGCAATCGCAATAGGAGGAACGTAGGGTGGCAAAGCCGCAAGAAGTAACCGATACCAATTTCGATGAAGAGGTTATTCAGTCCGAGACTCCCGTTCTCGTCGACTTCTGGGCCCCTTGGTGCGGCCCCTGCCGGATGGTGGCGCCGATTGTAGAGGAGCTGGCGGACGAGTATGAAGGTAGGGTAAAGTTCACTAAGGTCAACACGGACGACAACGTAAACACGGCTGTCCGTTTTGGCATCCGCAGCATCCCTACGCTACTGATCTTCCAGAGTGGCGAACTCGCCGGACAGATCATCGGCTTCCGTCCTAAAAGCGAGCTTAAGAACAACCTAGAAAAAGTGCTGACACAAGCCGCTACATAAGCCGACCGCACAGTATACCCGGGTCAGGGCCCACTTCTAACCAGTTGTGGGCCTTTTAATACTGGAGCTTAGATGGCACAGAGCAACAATTACGACATCATCGTTATCGGCGGTGGGCCGTCCGGCTTGGCCGCTGGTCTATACGCCGCTAGGGGCCGACGCCGGACGCTTCTCTTAGAGAAGGGCGTAGTCGGCGGCCAGATCTCGCTTACTGACCGCGTGGAGAACTACCCGGGCTTTCCGGAGGCCGTTAATGGCTTCGACCTGGCGCAGGCGATGTTACAGCAGGCCGAGAACAACGGCATGGAAACGGCCTACGTCGAAGTGACCGGCATGGAGCAATCGGAGAACAATTTATGGCGCGTGAAAACCGCTCAGGGCGATTACACGGCTAAAGCTGTAATCATAACCAGCGGCGCCGATTACAACCGGCTGGGCGTCCCAGGCGAAGAGCGACTGACAGGTAGGGGCGTCTCCTACTGTGCTACTTGTGACGCCGCGTTCTTCAAGGATGAAGAGGTCGCGGTCGTTGGCGGCGGCGACGCGGCCATGGACGAAGGTCTTTTTACGAGCCGTTACGCCTCGAAGCTGAACATGATCCACCGTCGGGACGAGCTCCGGGCGAGCCGTATTTTGCAAGAAAGGGCTCTCGCAAATCCCAAAATGCAGTTCCTTTGGAATACGGTGGTCGATGAGGTTGTAGGTGATAACCAGGTAACGAGCCTTCAACTGAAAAACGTTATTACAGGCGAAAAGTCGAATATCGGTGTTTCGGCTATTTTCATCTTCATCGGTCAGCATCCCAACAGCGATTTTCTCGGCGGATTGCTGCCTCTCGATGAGGGCGGACATATCCACGTAGACGACTGGATGCGGACCGGCTTGCCAGGCCTTTTCGCCGCCGGCGACGTGCGCAAGAACTCGGCAAGGCAGGTCGTTTCCTCCGCTGGCGACGGCGCTACGGCAGCGATCTCGGCGGACCACTACATCAGCAATAACTTCCCCGATTAATCGACGGGAGTGGAAGGGTCCCGGTGGGCTCTGCGGTCTTCAAAACCGTTGCGGGGCGGCAGCCCCGTCCCGGGTGGGTTCGACTCCCATGCACTCCCGCCAATATATAAAATCTGCTAGGAATTAACTCTGGGATTTCACGAGCGTCGATCGGCATAGCCTGCATCACTTCCGAACGCTGCAAATCGAGCATAGCTGCTCCCCGCTTAATTGTTACACTTGCGTATCAACGTAGCGTCTCACACGCTGCGGACAGCCGAGGCCTTACGGCTATTTCCCCTAGCGCTGCTCACCAACGTCAGGCATTAGGATAGTATCGCCGCGCAACGGGTTAGCTTGAGCTTGGGGTGTAGCCCAGGCGGCTGTATTCGGCCCACGGCGATTGATGTAGCTCCGATAAGGTTTCGATGAGATTCTCATCGGTGAGCTTCTGGAGGCGCGCCCGCAAAGCCAAGACTCGACCTGATGTGGCGGCTTTGTTTGCGGCATCTCTCGTATCCCAGATCGATACCCGCCCGACTAAGCCATCTTCCAAAGCGGATGGCCCAAACACGAAGCTCAACAAAAGGCCCGCTTCATGAGCGAACAGGCCATCGATCTGGCCCAACACCTCCAACGCCTCTTCCGAAGACCCTGCCGGGGTCTAATTATCGTCATACGTACTTCGCTCATCTGCCTCCTCCTGTGATGGTTGGCTCCCGCCTCTCCATCCAGGATAGAGCGTTAATGTTTCGGCGGTGTTACAAGTCGATGAACTATCGCTTCTGGCTTTTACGTAACTTCGGGAACTTGTTCTCCACGTCAGACCAGCTACGGGCGGACATCATTTCGGACCAGTGCTCGTAGAAGCCGCGCTGGTTATGCTCATTGGTGCCTTTGAGCACCCAGCCCGGCAGCTCCTCGTGGAACTCCTCACGGCCTAGGCCTATCTGGTAGTTCATGGTATATTGGCGAGCCATATAGCCGCTGTTGGAGTAAGTGCACTCCTTCCAGTTTTCTCCGTCGTCCATTTCGAAAGCTCCGGCCGGCCCGAAGGCCCGCGAGCAGTAAAGCTTCATGATCTCCTTCAGTTCGGGTGGAGTCTGCTTATCAACGTATACATAGTTCCAGATCTCGGTCTTGTTCGGCCCTCTCGGATGCCAGACGCGGATGTTGCGACGCACCGGCAGGAACGATATATTCGGGAACAGGGTCGAGATACCGGGCGCCCAGCCGCGGACGCGCGGGCCGAGCCGGCTCTCTGCTTCTTCAATGTGGGCTTCGCTATACGCTTCGAACTCCGGCGTGGCTTCCGCCTGAGCTATCGTCTGCTGCTGCACGGTGAACGCGTGTCCATACTGAACGTTGACCGAATAAGACGCACCCTGGCGCGTTGCCTGCGATGCCAGTCGCTGGGGGGAACCACCGAAGCCGGCCTTTCGGGCGGATATATGGCTAACGGGCACATGATAGCCATCGCCGATAAAGTTATCGGCGCCGAATTTCCAGTTGCAGTCCATCACCCATTTGTGCACGCCACTGATGAATTCCACGCCGCCCTCTCTGCGGTCGAAGAGAAAATCGAAGTACCAGGTGAGATCGCCCAAGTACTCGCGTAGTGGCGGCGCTTTCGCGTCGAACGTGCCGAACACAAAGCCGTGATAGCTTTCTACCTGGGCGACCGGCACTAAGCCCCACTGCTCCATATCTAGCTCTTCGTAGTAGTACTCCTTGTATCCCGGCACGCCCACCAGCTTGCCATCGTTTCCGTATGTCCAGCCGTGGTAGGTGCAGGTGAAGGCGGCCGCGTTGCCTTCATCGGCACGGCAGACGCGCATGCCTCGGTGGCGGCAGGTGTTGAGGAAGGCGTTGACTTTGCCGCGCGAGTCGCGTACGACCAGCACTGGGTCTTCCCCGATGTACGACGCGATGAAATCGCCGGGGTTCGGGACCTGCGATTCGTGCGCCAAGAAACACCAGCAGCGGGCAAACACCTGCTCCAGCTCTTGCTCATAGATATCTCTGTCGACATAGACACGCCGGCTTACCTGGCCGTTTTCGCGGTCGACCAATTGCTGCAGATCTAGCATAGAAGCACCTCCTCGTTGTTCGCTAACTGAAGCTCCCGCTTTTAAGAGCTGCTGTCCCTCGACCTATATAAAGACCGGCCGAAGATTACCCCTCCAGCCAAAAGACCTGCTACTGAGATCAATAGAACCACGACTTCTCTATCATTCGAGGCGGCCGCTTCGCCAGCCCCAGTTCTCGGTGGCGCAGCGGGCCGCTGCGAGGATGGTCTGGCAGTAGGAGAAGCTGTTGAAGCCGGCGACGGCGTTGAGCTCTCCGAGAGCGTGGTTATGCGCCCTTCTCCGCCAGCAGGGTACCGATCGCTAGAGACCACGCCAGCGAGGCCAGCGGAGTCTTTCAAAAAGTTTAGCAGCACCTGTTGCGAACTGAGTCCAAGCACGGTAAAAGGAGTGTTACGGAAGGGGTATTGGTCCCCACCGCGTGCCAAGAAGTCGTTGGTCGCGATCGTAAGCGCATTCCCGGGCAGTACATGGCCGTTCTGCGCGATCGCCGTGCCATCTTCAAGCCTGAGTTCTTTGATGCGAGTGCCGGTGACCGTGATCGCTCCGTTAGCGTCCAGTATTTGCGCCGTCCCGTTCGGGTCCCGGACGAAGCTGAAGCCGGCTATCTGGGCAAAGCGGCCGTCGCTGCAGTTAGGATTTCTGGCCGCGTCTCCGGTTACGCTACAGGCCATCGAGTTCTCCAAGATCTCCTTGAACTGCGCTCTGGGTACGTTCTCCACTACGGCGATAAAGTTAGCGAAAGGCGCTATCGAAAACGTGTCTAGTTCGCTGATCGGGCCGGACGGGATCACGGAATCGTTGCGTATCGCGCCACCGTTCTGGAGCGCAACTTGTGGCTTGGCCACGCCGAAGCTGGTCGCTAGTCTGTCCGCCTGCCAGAGGAAGGCATCGGCTACCAAATTGCCTTCGTTCGTCTCTTGCGACCGTACCCTGCCCCTGCGTCCATCGAGATCGACATCGCTCACAGCGACGACTTTTGCCGCTAGCCCCTCGATGTACGCGATGACAGGAACAACGACTTGATCATGGACAGCCGCATCCGGCTGGACGGCATCGGGCTGGCTGCCGCCCGCGACGCGAATCGGGCCGCTTTCGTCGCCGATGCCAATAACGTCGCCGGAGGCATCGAACTCCACGACGAGCTTACCGACGTAGCCGTACAGCCCCGGAGTTGTCACTATCGGAACTTGCTTGCCTGTCTCATCCGTAGCCGAGAAAGGGTACGGGCCAAACGGCTCGTCGTCCGGGATAAGCAAGTCACCGGGGTTCGCCAGCAGTTCGCCACCGCCTCCCGCCACTACCACGTCTATGCCGCGGAGCTCTTCAGCAAGCTCGACGTCCTGATCGATGCCCTGGAGGTGGCCTATCAGCACTATTTTGTTTACGCCCTCTGCTTCTAACTTGTCGACCTCAGCCTGGACTTCGCCGGCCACGTCCGCGATTACCCTGACGTTGCGCGGGATCGAGAGGAAAGGTAAGCGCGGCGTGGTGGCGCCGATTATGCCAATCTTTTCCCCGTTCTCGTCGAGCACGACGCTCTCGGCAAGCCGGCGCTCGCTTCCACTCGCCTGGAACAGGGCTTGAAGGCGCGGTTCGTCGGAGAAGTCTAGGTTAGCGCCTAAGAACGGCGGCTTGGTAATTTGAAAGTCCTCGATAAAGTCAGCGAGCACGTCCGGCCCAGAATCGAAGTCGTGATTGCCGAGAGCGATAGCGTCATAGCCGGCCAGGTCCATCGCGATAGCGTCATAAAATTTGCCGGCCGCCAAGCTTGCGCTGAACTCCGGCCCCGGCACGGAATTATCGCCCGATGAGACCGTTATCACGCCGCGCTTTATCGAGCCGCCGCCCTGCAAGGCCGCCTCCCTTTCGCGCTTCATTACGGTAACGAACCGCGCTACGCCGCCGAAGTCTTCGAAACCAGCACCGCGGTCGATAAGCGCCGACTCGGAATCGTTATTGTGGAGGACCGTCAGGATGAAGTCGGCATTAGGGGAAGCCTGGCTGCGGGCTTGATTTCGCAGGCCACCGATGGCCAGAACAGCGAAAATAACGGCAGCGACCACTAAAATACGACCGCTGCGACGGCGAGAGGCTGTAACCTGATTCAAGCTCTTTCCTTCCCAGTCTTAACGCTTTAAGTGATCGCTTTGCAGGCTATTCGCTTTGCCCAAAATGTCATTCTTGTCTCCGAAGAATCCTTACCGTTTTGGTGCTCGGATTCTTCACTTCGTTCAGAATGACATAGCCTAAGGTCTTGCAGCCAAAAAGTAGCACTTCTGAATTACTTTCGCAGCCTACTATACGAGCCGACTTAAAACGATGCCATTTTCGCAGAAGCATCATTACTGTGCAATTCTACGCGCTTAAGCCAGACCGCTATTGCAGGGGAACGTCGTTGGAACTTGGCTTGTCGTTTCGTCCGGGGCTACGGTCTGAGCGCTCGGCGTCGTGGCTGGAGAAGGATCGCTCTCCTGAGTACAAGCCAGCAAGGTCGCTGCAGTTACGCAAACGGACAGGCTGGGGAGCACCCTACCGGCTAACATAGTTGCCCTAGACTAGTTCAAAGCTGGCGTAGTCTGGAATTCAGAAGAACTACTGAATTGCAACCGGTATAGTTGAGCGTATAGGCCGCCATCGGCAAGCAGATCGGCATGTCGCCCTTGCTCCACGATTTTGCCGGAGCTCAACACGAGTATCTTATCTACGGAAAGAATGGTGCTGAGACGGTGGGCGATCACGATCGTCGTTCGGCCTTTCATCAGCGTCGAGAGCGCGGTTTGAACTGCATGCTCGGATTGCGAATCGAGCGAGTTGGTCGCTTCGTCCAAAATAAGCACGGGTGGGTCCTTCAACAGCACTCTAGCGATCGCAAGCCGCTGCTTCTCGCCCCCACTTAAGCGATAACCTCTCTCCCCGACAACTGTATCCAGCCCCTCCGGCATGTTGTCCAGGAGTTCAGCAAGGTTCGCCGAATGGAGGGCCGAGACGACGTCTTCAACGCTGGCGTTTGGCCTACCGTAGCGAATGTTGTCGCCCAAAGTGCCGTGGAATACGAACGGCTCCTGGGTCACCACGCCGATATTTTCGGCGAGGCAATTTAAGGATAAGTCTCGAATGTCGATGCCGTCGAATTTTACCGACCCTTCCGTAACGTCGTACAGGCGGGGGATAAGGTACGTGATCGTCGTCTTACCGGCGCCGCTCGGGCCGACCAGCGCAACGACTTGCCCCGGTTCCGCGACGAAGGAGACATCTCGCAACGCCCAGCGACTATCGATGTAACGGAACGAGACGTTATCGAACTCTATCCGACCCTCGGCGTGAGGGAGATCGATAGCGCCAGGCCTCTCGTCGATTTCGATCGGCATATCTAAGTATTCGAAGAGCCTCTCGAAGAGCGCTAAGCTGCTCTGCACGGTAACGTGCATCGTGAGTATCTGGGTAATCGGTCCGAAGAGACGGGTGAGATAGGCAGCGAGCGCTACAACCGACCCGACCTGCAGATCGCCGCGAATAATAGCATGTCCACCGTACCAGTAGACGAGGGCCGGCGCCAGGAGGCCGAACAAGCCCAGAAACATAAAATACCAGCGACCTATCATTGCCCGGCGGATCGAAAGAGTTCGGACTTCTCTGTTTAGGCCACTGAAACGGGTGTATTCGTCCGGCTCTCGCCCGAATATTTTCATAAGGACGGCGCCGTTGATGGAAAGCGTCTCCTGGGTATGCGCAGAGAGATGACCAAGGATCTGATGTTGCTGACTGCGCAAGTCGCGCTGTATCCGCCCTACCCGACGAGTAGGCCAGATGAAAAGGGGCAGCGCCGCTAACCCCAGCAGCGTCAAACGCCAGTCCAGCACCAACATTGTAAGCACCGTGCTGATCACAATGATGAGGTTGGAGAGCATAGTGCTAAAGGTGTTACTGACGACATCCTGAATGCCATTGACGTCGCTCGTTACGCGGGAGAGGATCTCACCGCCGCGCGTATTCGTGAAGAAGCGTAGCGACATCCTTTGGAGGCGCGCATACAACTTATTGCGGATGTCCTCCATCACGTTTTGGCCGATCGTGTTGTTCAAGAGGCTCTGCCCAACGCCCAGAAGCGAGCCACCCAACGATGCCAGGATTATCCCCAAGACCAGTAAGTTCACCTTACTGCCGTCGCCGTGTGGAACGGCATCGTCTAAGATGCTTCGAATGAGCAGAGGAGGGATCAGGCCTAAGAGACTTGCTAAGAGTATGGTGATTATAAGGAATGAGATGAGCGCCCAGTAAGGCGCAAAGAATCTCAGACTACGACGAAAGACAGGCCCTGCCGGGCCGCTGAGTCGCTGAGTTTCTCCTAAATCGCCACGCGCGCCTCTATGCATATCGTACAACTATGATTAGCGCTGTTTACCCAAATTATCGTATCAGGGCATAGGTGAGGGGGCAACTGTACGCAGGAGACCGACCAGCTACCTCGAAGCTGCCGATTAAAATCGGCAGGCGTCGCTCCTTACGGCGCGTCTGGAGGCGCGTCCACCGGCTCTGTGGCGGCTGGTGGCTCTTCTGAAAGGTTGGGTTGTTCGCTGCCCCCAGACTGAAGGAATGTCCAGGCAACGAGGAGCACAAGAATAAAGGTAATAACCCCTGCGATAAGGGGAAGCGGTAGTTCTCTGCGGTCGGGACTTTCAGTCGTATCGATCTCGGGCTGTTCCAAAGGGAGGGCGTCAACTGGCGGCGCCACCCCTGCAAGTCGCCAGGGTAGATCTTCTGGGCGTGCTTGAATTCGTCTGCTGGCGTCGTAGTCCGCACGAGCGACCGGATCAGACAAGACCTGGTACGCCTCTTTTATACCGCGCATGCCCTCAGCAGTATCCCCATAGGCCTGGTGTTTACGAAGAAGCCTATGGTAAGCGGCCTCTATGACGCCTTGCTCAGCTCCCGGCCAGACCTGCAATATCCTGTAGTAGTCTTTTGTTTGAACCTTCATATAACAACAGCCTTTATGTACATGTTATATCTAGTAACGCCTTTACTCCTTCATAAGCGCACCTCGCCCCTTGCTAAGGGACGAAACGGCTTCAACATACGGGATAGGCCATTGCAGTGAAGTAACTTATCGCTGCAACTACGTTACAAAGTTATCACACGGACGAATAGGGCTGGCCTTGCCGCTGAGCGATTGCCGGACGCTGGGCGATATATAAGCCACTTGCGGTTAATTACATCAAGGTATTAGCATACGTTTGAGTCTTGCTTAATAATATCGTAGTATACAATTGTCAAGGTCGGCATACTGGGCTGAAGCGCGGAGGTTAGAATCATGGCTCAAACACGCGAAGCGTTGCAGGATGAAACCGTTTTTCTTTACCTGCGCGCTACTCGCCTTCTCGACCCATTGAGGTTGCAAGTTTGGGAGGAGATGCGCATCACTTTCCCCCAATTGCGCATCTTATTCCAAGTGCGTAACAACCCAGAGATCGACCTGCGGACTCTGGCCTCACGCTTGGGCATCAGCACTTCGGCCGCCAGCCAACAGGTCGATAAACTAGTCGAGCGCAGCTTCCTCAACCGAAGCGAGGACCCTGCGGATAGACGCCGCGTGCGGCTTCAGGTGACGGAAGAGGGTCAACAGATCACCGGCGAAATCTCTCGGGCGACACATTCATATTTGGTATCAGTGTTCACAGGGTTAACCAGCGAGGAGTTATCCGCACTTCACCGCTCACTGAGTCGCGTTTTAGAAGCCGCTGACGAAAAAGTCGTCACGGCCTAACCATCCCGATACTAAGAGCGGTCGCGGCCCTGGGGTCGCGACCGCTCCAGCTTTTAGACAATCCGGACACATTAGTCTGCGGGCCAGACCCGCTGACCCGTAAACCTACGTACGCCCTGAATCGTATCCGATAGCCTGCCGGCCTCTTGCCACTTCACCCTGAAGGGAGCCATCGCCTCAGACGCCTTCGCTGCGTTGAGTTCCGTCTCATAAATGGCCAAATACTTGCCGCCCTCTGCCCCACGCAGCCGTGAAACGTCGATACACTCGTAGCGGTACGCTGTGTGGAACATGTTGGTTTCAAGGATATCCGGGATGTGTATGTCTTCGTACCAGGCGTTGAACTCTTCCTCGCGCCCAGGCACGCAGTTCGCTACGACGGCGAAGACGCCGCGTACGGGCCGGTTATAACGACCGCGGTACTCACCGCCCAGTTTCTTATAGACGCCGGTGCCCAGCGAGCGCCTCGCTTCAAACTGGTGCCCCGGTTGATCGGCGCGCGGCGACTTCCCCATAGCCTCCCAAGCCTCGAAGAGGTCCATGTTTTTGTGGATCTCATACGTCACCAAAGAGTAACCTTCGCCTTCGCCGGCATCCGGATTGATGAACCGGTTGGCGTAAGAGTAGACACCGTTGTGCGTGCAGTCCGGGATGTGGATACGATGGTACCATTTGTTGAACTCATCTGCTCTAGACATATCGGTCAATTCGTTCAGTGCCCAATAGAGCGCCGATGGGTAGCGTCCTTCCATTATTCGCCTCCGAAAACTGTGATTTGCGGCTATTATATCCTGGTTTAGCGCTGCTTGGCTTACTAAAAAGTAAACTAGGCCTTTTGACATTCGGGACAGAAATAAGTACTACGTCCGCCATGTTCGACCTTCTTGATCTTCGTCCCGCAGACGTTGCACGGCCGCCACGACCTACCGTGCACTTGCATGAGATCATACTTGCTCGTCAGGCCGTCCTCTTTCCCAAGGTAGATGACGTACTCTTCCGCGGCCCCCATATCGATAGCACGTTTTAGCACCGGCGCTATGTTCTTGTACAGCGCATTGGCCTTGTCCTCTTCTATCGTTTTCGCGGGCACTTGTGGATTCACGCGCGCGGCAAAAAGTATCTCGTCGGCATAGGCATTGCCGACTCCCGCCATACGGGCTTGTTCCATAAACACGTTTTTTATAGGTCCGCTCGTTTTTCGGAGTGCCTCAGTGAACTCTTTAGACGATATAGTTAGGGCATCAGGCCCCTGTTTGGCAACCGCTGGATAGTCATCTACGATGTCTAAGGGCATAAAGGCGATGGATCGAGCCGCCACAAACCTTACCTCGAAGTTCTGATCGCCTTCAAAGCGAATGTGTAGCAACGAATTGAATGGCTCGGGCTGCTCGCCCTTATAGATCGCAACGCGACCGATAAGCATCAAGTGGATTATGAGAGCGATGCCATTCTCGAATTCCAGCACTAGCATCTTGCCACGGCGATTCGTATCCTGGAGCTTCTGTCCCACTAGACTCGCGGCGAGGTCCGCCCCATGGGTCGTAGTTTTACCGGTCTGCTTAAGGCTAACGTCTTCGACCCGCAGCCCGACGAGTCGCTCGTGGATCGTGCGACGTGTAACTTCGATCTCCGGTAGTTCTGGCATGTCTATCTTTAGCGCTAAAAGAGTTAGGCTTAACGCTCCAATTTCAGCTCAGCCCCGCTCTCGATTGCCATAACTCGGCCCAGCGGCGATAGATACCACGCTGATTGTTTGGGCATTGTGTGGGTCAGAAGGCACACCAGGCGCGAGCAAAAACTCGTTCCAGTTCTACGGCTAACGAGGCCGTTTTCCATGTCCACAAGCCCTTTTACCTGAACGTTCATGCTAACGCTTCCTATTCTCTGTAATTCGGCGTTTGGCCCAGATATAACACGATCAGGTAGCACTGTCAACGAACCTGGTTTGCACTAAAGTCATGTGCAATTGAGCCTAAATGCTTTGCTGGCAGACTG
>WHTN01000039.1 GCA_009377715.1 Dehalococcoidia bacterium
ACGCGAGATCGTTAGCTCTCTTGCAGTGAAGACGGCAGTCTACGGGGCTGACCCGAACTGGGGGCGCGTGATCGCAGCCGTAGGCAACAGCGGCTGTCACATGGATGAAGGTAAGATTACTATCTGGCTCGAAGGCGCTGAGGGGCGGATACTTTGCTTCCAGGGCCAACCGGTCGCCTTCGATGAGGACATGGCTAAAGCGATGCTGCTCGATCGAGAAGTCCGCTTTGGCGTCGACTTAGGCCTTGGTGAAGCGGCCGCAACGGCCTGGGGCAGCGACATAACTGAAGAATACGTCAAGCTTAACAGCCTATACACAACGTAAAATGCCTGAGACTCTTATCATAAAGATAGGCGGCAGCACCCTCGGTAGCCACGACACGCTGGAAGATCTCGTAGCGCTCCAGCGTGAGGGCAAATCGCTAGTCGTCATCCACGGCGGCGGTGCGACAATAACTCAATGGCTGGCAATACACAACGTGCCGTCACGTTTCGTGCGAGGGCTGCGCGCCACCGACTCCGAGACCCTGGATATCGTAGTAGCGGTGCTTGCCGGCCTTATCAACAAAGACCTTGTCGCATCGCTTAACGCGCTCGGTGGCCGAGCGATAGGCATTTCCGGCGCGGATGCCTCTCTGTTACGCTGTCGCCTCAACGATCCCGATCTGGGGTTCGTCGGCGAGGTCGAAAGCGTTAACACAGATTTCCTCAACGAGTTGCTCGCAAACGATCGCATACCTGTGATTGCCCCTATCGGCGTCTTGATCGAAGGCGACCAGACGAGCAAGCAGCTCGTCAACATCAACGCCGACACGGCAGCGGGCGAGATCGCAGCGGCGCTTGGCGCTCACGCTCTTGTGTTTCTGACCGATGTCCCCGGCATCCTCGGCGCTACTAAACAAAGGATCGAGCATCTATCGCGCGACCAGGCTGGCGTCCTAAAGGCCGAAGGCGTTATCGCTGGTGGCATGATCCCGAAGGTCGAGGCCTGTTTGCGGGCAAACAGCGCCGGTGTACTCGCAAGCATCATCGACGGTCGGGAGCCGCACAACCTCCTCGCCATCGCAAAGGGCGATGGGATCGGAACTCTGGTGGGATGAGCAGATGACGGACTGGCAAGCAGAAGCGGGGAAGTACTTCTTCAACTCTAACAAGCGGTTGCCTATCACGCTGGTCGAGGGACTTGGTACGGTCGTAGTCGATGATAACGGCAAGCAGTACCTCGATTTCTTCGGCGGTCCTGCCGTCACCAGCCTCGGCCATTCGCATCCCGTAGTCGTACAGGCTATCGCCGAGCAAGCCAGCAAGCTGCTCTACTACTCCAACGCCGTCTACACCGTGCCGCAGATTCAACTGGCGAAGCTGCTCATCGAAAACTCCTGCCTCGACCGCGTCTACTTCTGCAACAGCGGCACCGAAGCCATCGAAGGGGCGATCAAGCTAGCGCGTAAGTTCGGGAAGGAGCGCAAAGACGGCGCTTACGAGATTATCTGCGCCGACAACGCTTTCCACGGCCGCACGCTAACCGCAGTCACCGCCGGCGGCACGGCGCGCTATAAGGAGCCGTTCGGGCCGCTGCCCCCTGGCTTCGTCCACGTTCCATTTAACGATATCGATGCGATCAAACAGGCCACGAGCGATGATACGCTGGCTGTAATGCTGGAGCCCGTGCAGGGCGAAGGTGGCGTCTGGGTCGCTGACGAAGCCTACATGCAGGACGTCCGCGCCTGGTGCGACGAAAATGGCCTACTGCTCATCCTCGATGAGGTGCAGACTGGGATCGGGCGCTGCGGAGCGCTCTTCGCCTACGAACTCTACGGCATCGAACCCGATGTTACGACGCTGGCCAAAGGCCTCGGCTCCGGTGTGCCCATCGGCGCGTTCATGGCGAAGGAGCACGTCAACGTCTTCACGCCGGGAGATCACGGTTCAACGTACGGAGGCAACCCTCTCTGCACAAACGTCGCGTACAACGTGGTAAAGTATGCGCTGGAGAGCGACTTGCCGGCACAAGTTGCGCGCAAAGGCGAATACTTAACGCAACGGCTGCGCGGCCTCCACGACCGCCACTCCGTCATCACGGACGTACGCGGCAAGGGGCTGCTCCAGGCGGTCCAGTTCGATAGCGACATCGCCGAGGCGGTGAACCTCGCCTGCCTCGAGCGCGGGCTTATTGCCAACAACGTCCGCCCGAACGCCCTCCGCCTCGCACCCCCGCTCACGGTCAGCGATGAAGAACTCGACAAGGCGGTAGAGATAATAGAAACCGTTATAAGGCAACTGTAAATCTTTACAGTTGCTAACCATTGGTATACCATTTGGATACCATATAGCAAGATAGCGAGCCATGAATACTACGTCCGCGCTACAGGCGATTAAAGCCATTAGAGACAATCTTTCTAAATTGGAACGGCTTCTTGATGAAAAAGAGGCCATCAACCCCTACGAGCGGAGGAGGATTGTACTTAGGGCGATCTTTTGGTCTGGAAACGATGTCCGCAAAGAAGACTTAGTCCCGGTGTTAACGGAAGAGGGCACTAATTCTCGATGGATAGGCCAGCAGGTAAAGATAGGCTATCTATCTGTGATCAAAGGCCAAAATGGACAAGTGCGTTACGCGGTAACGCCTAAAGCGATCGAAGAGCTTCGGTTGGCCAAGGCTGATAAGGAAAGCCTTGAGTGGACTAAGCTGTCAGGCCGTTCCTTCGCCAAAGATTGGGACAGTCCTGAGGATTCCGTCTATGATGATCTATAAGCGTGGCGATATCGTGCTGGTTGATTTTCCCTTCAGCGACCAACCGACCTCAAAACGGAGGCCAGCGCTCATCGTCAGTAGCAACGCTTATAATACGTCATGCGACGATGTCCTTATCGCTCAAATCACAAGTCAAACTGAAGTTGAACAACGGATCGGCGATCACTTGGTGCAAGATTGGCGCGAAGCTGGGCTATTGAGACCGTCTTTAATTAGAGCCAGGTTAGCCACAGTCGACGGCTCGTTAATTCTCCGTCGTTTAGGCGTAATGTCAAAGGAAGATATAACAGCGTTCGGGAGAGGTCTAGTAACAGCTCTTGCCCTTGCAAACTAATGTTGAAAGGACTCTAAAATTTGTCTGAAAAAGTTGTCCTCGCCTATTCCGGCGGCCTCGATACTTCCGTGGCCGTGCGCTGGCTCAAAGAGGAGCGTGGTTATGACGTGGTCGCGTTGACTATAGACGTCGGCGTCGATAAGGACCGCGAGGTATTGCAGACTCGCGCGGCGGCTGCCGGCGCAATGAGCTATCACTGGCGCAACGCGCGCGACGAGTTCGTGGAGCACTTCATCTTTCCTGCGCTAAGGGCCGGCGCCGTCTATCAGGGCCGCTATCCACTCGCCACGGCGCTTTCGCGGCCGCTCATCGCCAAGCTCCTTGTCGACGTCGCCCGCGAGGAGGGCGCAACCGCTATCGCCCACGGCTGCACTGGCAAAGGCAACGACCAGGTCCGCTTCGATGTCAGCACGCAGGCGCTCGCGCCCGATCTGCGTATCGTCGCGCCGGTGCGTGAGTGGGGGATGGGCCGCGACGACGAGATCGCCTACGCGGAGCGGTACCAGATACCCATCGAAGTGACGAAAGACAATCCATATTCTACAGACGAGAACATCTGGGGTCGCAGCATCGAGTGCGGCATCCTTGAAGACCCCTGGGTGGAGCCACCCGAAGACATTTACATCTGGACGAAGTCGGTCGATCAAGCCCCCGAACGCCCTCGCTACGTAGAGATAACCTTCGAGAAAGGCGTTCCGGTGGCCCTCGACGGCGAAGAGATCGACGGCGTGACGCTGATCCAGCGGCTCGCGGCTATCGCCGGGGAGCACGGCGTGGGCCGTATCGACCATCTCGAAGACCGGCTGGTGGGCATCAAGTCCCGCGAGATATACGAGGCGCCCGCCGCGACCGTACTGCTGGCAGCACACGCTGCATTAGAGCAGATGACGCTCTCCAAGGAGCAGATCCGTCTCAAGACTCGTATCGCACAGGAGTATGCAGAACTGGTCTACAACGGCCTGTGGTTCACCGCCCACCACCAGGACCTGATGGCGTACATCCAGAGCACCCAGCGCTACGTCTCCGGCGAGGTGCGCGTGAAGCTGCACAAGGGCCATGCGACTGTCGTAGGCCGCAAGTCGCCGAAGAGCCTCTACGACTTCGGTCTGGCGACGTACGACCAGGGCGACCAGTTCGACCAGTCAGCGGCGCCGGGCTTCATCCACATCTGGGGGCTTCCCGTGCGAACGCAAGCCCAGGCGCAGATGCTAAGCGAAAACCCGGACAGCGAGCCGGCCCGGTAAAGCAAGAGCCGTTCATTGCGCCTGTTAGTCTCGTTTATACTTCTGATCGCTTTAACCGTTGCTTGCAGCAGGGTGGAGCATTAATATCGCCCGAATCCCCGTCTACACCGTTGGCTACTCCGAGGCCAACGTCTGAAATAACGCCATCGCCGACCCCGGAACCTACGATAGAACCGACGCCCGAGCCAACAGCCGAACCGACACCTCAACCTACGGCGACGCCACAGCCAACGGTTCAGCCGACACCTGAGCATACGCCCTCACCGGCTGGCGGCGTAGCAACTGTCCTTTCGAGAATAAACAGCCAGAATGCGGTCGTACTTACCTTCGACGCAGGCTCCGACACCGGCTTTGCCGGCCAGATCCTCGATACGCTCGCGGCTTACGGCGTCGTCGCCGACTTCGGCATGACGGGGCGCTGGGCCGAGCTCAATCCGGGATTAGTCCAGCGGATGGTGAACGAAGGGCACGGCTTGATAAACCACTCATACGATCACGCCTCCTTCACCGGCCGTTCGACCGGCGGAGCTGCGCAATCAGCAGAAGAGCGCTGGCGGCAATTAGACCGGACGGAGGATATAATCGCCTCCCTCACCGGCGCGTCTACCAAACCCTTCTTCCGCCCTCCCTACGGCGATTACGACGTTTCCGTAAATGAGGATATATACGCTCGTGATTACGCCTACAACGTCATGTGGACGGTCGATTCTCGCGGCTGGCAGCGCATCCCCGCGCAGGATATCGTAGATCGTTGCCTAAGCCTCGCCGAGCCTGGCGCTATCTACATCTTCCACGTCGGCTCGGAGTCCGAAGACGCCGCGGCGCTGCCCGCGATCATCGAAGGGCTGCGCGAGCAGGGCTATTCCTTCGTTTCGCTGCGGCAGGTCTTCGGTCAGTAGGGTTCCCGTCGCTGTACAAAGGCGATATATTAGGGTCGCCCGCTGTGTTCGGACAGCCGCCCATAGCGACCGAATACAATAGAACGGTGTAGAACAGATCTTCAAGTCTGTTCGCATATGTAGCATAGGTCGCCGCTACATTCATAGGAACGCAAATGAGCAGCGAACAACCGCAAAGCCCCACAGCACAGGGCCTCGACCCGTTAGCCCTCGCCTATACGGCGTCGCTGGACGTAGACCGTCGCCTGTACAATTACGATATCCAGCAGTCGATAACGCACGCCCGTATGCTCGCGAAGCAGGGGATCATCTCGCAGGAAGACGCTCAGGCGATCGTCGCCGGCCTCGAGGAGGTCCGAAGCGAGATCGAAGCAGACGCCTTCCCTTGGCGACAAGAGCTCGAAGACGTGCACATGAACATCGAGGCGCGCCTTCGCGAGAAGATCGGCGAAGCGGCGGGCCGGGTGCACACCGCCCGCTCTCGTAACGATCAGGTCGTGACCGGCCTCCGCCTTTATGTAAAGGACGCCATCAACGATGCCGTCACCGCATTGAAAGACCTGCGCCTAGTCTTGCTGCACCTCGCTGAGGCCAACCAATCGACCATCATGCCGGGCTATACGCATCTTCAACGCGCCCAGCCGCTTTTGCTAGCGCACCACTTGCTCGCGTACTTCGAGATGTTTAGCCGCGACGCCGAGCGCTTCCTCGACTGCTACAAGCGCGCCGACGTGCTGCCGCTCGGTTCGGCGGCGCTAGCGGGCGCAGCTTATCCGCTCGACCGCGAGTTCGTCGCTCGCGAGCTTGGTTTCGCACGCGTCAGCGAAAACTCCATGGACGCCGTCGCCGATCGCGATTTCGTGGTCGAATACGAAGCCACAGCCGCGATCTGTATGATGCACGTCTCACGGCTGGCAGAGGAGATCGTGCTCTGGGCGAGCAGCGAGTTCGGCTTCGTGCAGCTAGACCTCGCCTTCGCGACCGGCTCCTCGATCATGCCGCAGAAGCGCAACCCAGACGTCGCCGAACTGGCCCGCGGCAAGGCGGGACGCGTCTTCGGCAACCTGATATCGATCCTGACGACACTCAAAGGGCTGCCGCTAGCCTACAACCGCGACCTCCAAGAAGATAAGGCCGGCCTCTTCGATACGGTCGATACGCTGCTGAGCACGCTACACGTCTTCGGCGCTATGCTGCCCACCCTACGCTTCGATGCACCACGCCTGCGGCAAGCAGCGGAAGGAGGCTACGCCCTCGCTACGGATTTAGCGGATTATCTCGCGCGTAAGGGGTTGCCGTTCCGCGACGCCCACGCCGCGGTTATAGCACTCGTGGCCTACGCCCAAGAGCAAAACAAGGAGTTCTCAGAGCTAACGCTGGAGGAATACCAGCGGTTCTCTCCGCTTTTCGAGGACGATGTCCTAGGGCTAGACATAGAGGGCGCTCTGGCGGCCCGCGATGTGCCGGGTGGGACCGCCCCGCGACGCGTCGCCGAAGCGCTCCGCAAGGCACGCGAACGATTGGAGGCTGAGCGATAATCGACGGCATCAAGCTCGCCCCATCGATCCTTTCGGCGGACTTCGGCCGCCTCGCCGACCAGATCGCCGAAGCGGAAGCCGCCGGCGCGGACTACTTCCATCTGGACGTCATGGACGGGCATTTCGTGCCGGTGATCAGCTTCGGCACGCCAATCATAGCGGCGGTGCGTAAGCTGACGAAGTTGACGCTGGACATCCACCTGATGGTCGAACAGCCCGAACGACATCTGGCGTCGTATATCGACGCCGGCGGCGACATCATCAACTTCCACGTCGAAGCCGCGACCCACCTGCATCGCTCTATAAAAGAGGTCCACGAACGCGGCGCGCGGGCTGGGGTCTGCCTCAATCCCGCCACGCCCGCTTCGGCCATCGAAGAGGCGTTGGCGAGCATCGATCAGGTTATGGTGATGAGCGTCAACCCAGGCTGGGCCGGCCAGCGCTTCATCGAAGGTGTCCTATCGAAGGTGCAGACGCTGCGCCGCTCCATCGATGAGCGCGGCCTGCCCGTAGAGATAGAGATCGACGGCGGCATTACGCCGGACAACGCCTCCCGAGCTGTCGCCGCGGGCGCTTGTGTGCTGGTCGCCGCGTCAGCGATCTTCAACGAACGCGCGAGCGTCAGGGAGAATATGGCAAAGTTGCAAGAGTCAGTGCGGCAGGTTAATGCGCAATAGAGACTCTAATCCATGCCATATTTCAGGTTCAAGAGTCATGCATTTTGAATGCCGGGTGGTACTTCACTAGCCCTTGCCACCCCGCGTAGCACCTTTGGCTCCAGTTCCGCCACCATGAACACGTCGTCCGGGACGTCATACTCGCTGCGTATGCCCTTCTGAACCGCCGGCACAAAGCCGAAGCGGGGGTAGTACATCGGATGCCCAAGCACAACGACCACGTTATGGCCGGCGTGTAAGCACTCCGCCAAACCTGCGCGCACGAGCAACGAGCCGATGCCGAGTCGCTGGCGTTCGGGCAAGACTGCCATAGGCGCCAGCCCCATTGCCGAGAAAGTCGACGTCTCAGATTCGATGGCAACTGGGCTGAAGAAGATATGCCCGACGATCTTGTCGTTTAGGACAGCAACCAGCGAGATGAAGTGGTCGGCCTGCTCACGAAGCGCGTCGACCAGTGCAGCCTCGTTCGGCTGGCCGAAGGCAAGCTCGTTAACGCGGCGAACGGCTGCATAATCTTCCCCGCTTTCCCGCCGGACAGTAACAGCGTCGGACTGCATTACAGCGCTAACCGCCTGCAACACAGGCGAGAAGCTCCGTGTATTCACGACAAGTGCACTGGCCACGTTGCGACGTGTGATCGCCTGATTCGCAGCAATCGCCGTCTAGACGCGAGACGAGGCCGGCGATCCGCTCTCGCGTCTGCTGCAGTTCATCGATCCGGCTGTCGAGCTGCATAAGCTTCGCTTTCGCCAGCCGCTCTACATAGTCGCAGAGGCCTTCCTGCCCGCTGTAACGAACGATGTCGCGTATCTCGGCGAGCGTCAGGCCCATGCTCTGTGCCGTTCGGATGAAGCGAAGTGTCTCTACAGCCTCGGGCGCGTACAGCCGGTAGCCCGCCTCGCTGCGTCGTGGCTCCAACAGCAGGCCCATGTCCTCGTAGAAGCGGATGGCCTTAGGGCTAAGGCCCGTCTTCTTCGCCAGCTCGCCGATGAACATTCGCGTGGGTCTCCTGAGAGGATGTGGCTGCTGCTAGCAGCAGCCACATCCTTCGCAATCGCAACCGGGTTCGCAGCAATCGCAGTCGCTCTCGCCTGTGTTCCGCGGTCGGGGCAGCTCTCGTACTTGGATGAGAGCATCCTTCGCGCTGGGACGAAAAGCCGGTCTGACGATGATCTTCGTGGGCATTTGCCTACACCTCCTCTAAACTACTGTGGGCGTTGTTCCCGTGTGTAGGCTACACCTTCCAGTATAGGGTAGAGTCAAGAGATAACAAACAAATTATGCGTTTACGGCGACTTTGAAAACGATCTCCTGGTCTTCCGGTATAACTTCGCCGTCTTCTTTAAGAACTTCCAAGTAAAGTTCGATGGCTTCTCTTACGTTCTTGAGCGTTTCTTCGACCGTTTCTCCTTGAGAATAACAACCGGGCAGCGCAGGTACTTCGACCCAATAACCATCTTCTTCTGCCTTACGTATTATGACCGAATATTCCATAGTGCTATATTGCCCTCTCGAACTGTTCCGCAGAGATACCAGCTTTCTTTAAGGCAAGTGACCATTGACTGTATAAGGGAGATATGATGTCATGATTAATGATGCGAACGCCGCGAGCGCAGAATCATTCGTAGTCTGGGAAGAAGCCCTTGAAGGCTGGGAGTATCTTGTTTCGGATGTCCTCGTAAGTGCTGTCCAGAAGTTCGAGGGGGTAACCTTGACCTGGCCCTACCTTTGCGAAGCTTACGTGGCACATGAAATACGCACGGAAGCGCTCTTGCGGATAGGACGTCAAGGGTCTACTCCGGCAGATTACGTCGCCGTCCTCGAAAGCTGCGCCGATATTAGCCTCGATGATCTCGTAAGGGCCGGTGGGCCGAATCCGCGAGGTGTGAAACGAGAAAAGGCCGGGGATCGTCTTGTGTTTGGCCCAGTTATCGAAAGCTTGCACGAATCCCAACCTGAGAAGTCCATTAGGTCGGTTGTATGGCTGAAACGATTTGATCATCTGGACGGCGTAGTCGGGAATCCGCTCGATCATGCGCTGAGTGTGATTTCCTTCCCACGCATCAGGGTGAGTGCAAATGGGGAAGGCAGTTGCGGTATCATCGTCGGGGGGCGGATTAGGCCCAGCCAGCGCCAACTGCCAAGCAATCATGTCGAGAGCGGAGCGAAGGTTATGAACCGCGTCGGCAACAATCATCCCCATGCGCATGGGCGGCAGACGGATGATCCTAGCCCGCGTGACATAGTGGATGCCATCAGAATCAAGTTCAGTGACGGTGTCATAAGGCTGCGGCGGGTTCATCATGAACATTCGCGCTTCATGTGTCAGTGCGTGGATGTGTTCGTGCGCTCGCTCAAGCCTCAACTCGACGCCCAACAATTCATCGGCCATGATGTATACTCAGACTATGAGCGACAACAAGCCCAAAGAGCCGACCGAGAAGACGCCGAAGGGCCACGAGATTCGTATCCCGAAGCGGGACGAATTCTTTCGGAACCTCAAGAAGACGCTCCGCCCACCCTCAACTCCCGACCGACCGAAGAAGTAGCGCCAAGAACAAAGAGCGGTCGTCGGCGCGGTGGTTATAGCGCCAAGCATACTCATTTAGGTAGCCCTGAAGATGCTTAGTAGATACGGCGTGGTAAACGCCGCCGATACCCCTTTTGACGAGCGACCAAAACCCTTCAATGGTATTGGTGTGAATGTCGCCGCTCACGTAGACTTGCTCGGTGTGGTTGATCCGTTGATGGTGGTAACCCGCCTTGCCAAGTCGGTTGTAGGACTTCAACTCATCGGTGAATATCTCCGACGCTGGCATGACCCGCTTGATGATGTGCGGCATGAGCGTAGCCCTTCGGACATTGGGCACGGTGACAGCGACAACTTTACCGCCACGTTCAACCGCTCCGAACACGGCTGTCTTATGCGATCCTGTACCGGGTCGGCCTCGCGGAGCGCCACGCCTACGGCCACCAACATAGGTCTCGTCAGCTTCAACGCGACCTTCAAGAACCAGATCGTCTTGCTCCATAAGGTCACGGCGGATCAACCGCATCATCCGAGCGGCAGTCTTGTAGTGGACGCCAAGCTCCCGTTCCATTTGTTTAGCGGAGATACCGCATCGAGTGCTGGTCATCAGGAACATGGTGTAGAACCACAGATGCAGCGACGTAGAGGACTTATGGTAGATCGTCTCCGCTGTTGGGTGCAGATGATAACCACAGCCATTGCAAGTCCACGATTGACGCTGCTGCGAAGTGCCATAGCGCTTGAATACACGCTCGGTCTCGCACTTCGGACAGCAAGCGTGTTCCCCATCTTCCGAGTATCGGTTACGCCACAACCATTCAAGGCAAGCGGCGTCGTCAGGAAACTCTTTCATGAATTCCGTGAGCGAGTATTGAGACTCGGAAGACTTAGCTCTCTTCGGTTGGTTTCTATTCACAGGCGGCATGTCTTTACTCCTTGTTGGAGCAAGCATAGCACGCATTACTTATACAGTCAATGACCAATTACCTTCTTTAAGGCGTCCAAGATGATTCCAGCCTTAATTGCTCCACGATGAAACGGCAGGACGATTAATCCTCTCGGGATGCTTTAAGATATAGTGACTGCCCTTAATTCTATCGACTCGGTATCCGAAACGCTCGAAGCCGCGAATCGCCTCTTCAATGCGAAGGTTCCGAAAACGGCGTCCGTTCGGCAACGTCGCTTTAGGTCGTAGCGCTAATTTTAGTGTGCGTGCGCAGACAGCGTGTGCAGACCTTCGCCCGTATCGGGGTGCCGTCGATGATCAGCGTCTGCTTGTGGACGTTCGTATGGTACATGCGGTTGGTGCGCGGCGCCTTTCGCACCCACCTTCCGGAGTGCTTGTGGCGGATGTTCCGGCCGAAGACGGTCCCACGGCCGCAGATGTCACATTTCATAGATTTATCCTTGCTTTGACGGCCTTCAGGCCGCTTGTTATCATCAACCAAGTTATAATACCATCCGTGCTCTAGATAGGACAAGGCAACTATGACTGATAGCCTCACCGGCGTGCAGATTCGCGATATGATAACGGCCGCAGCGGCGCGCGTCGAACGTCACGCCGCCGTGCTCAACGCCATCAACGTCTACCCCGTCCCCGACGGTGATACCGGCACGAATATGCACCTCACCCTGCGTTCGGTTGTCGAAGAGGTGCAGCGGGAGACTGGCGAAACCGCGGGCGCTGTGCTCAAAGCGATAGCCCGCGGCGCGCTGATGGGGGCGCGCGGCAACTCCGGCGTCATCTTTTCGCAGATCGTGCGAGGCCTCTCAGAAGCCGCAGGCGAAGCCCGGGAATTCGATGTCCATATCCTGGTTAACGGCCTCGACCGCGGCACCGAAGCCGCCTATCGCGCGGTGACCAAGCCGCGTGAAGGGACGATGCTCACCGTGGCGAGAGGAGCAGCAGACTCCGCCAGAGCCGCAGCGAGCAAAGAGAGTGCTGGCATCACATCGGTACTGAAGGCGGCGATGGAAGGGGCCAGGGCGACGTTGGCGAAGACACCAGAACTCCTGCCTGTCCTCAAAGAGGCGGGCGTCGTCGACGCGGGCGGTCAAGGGCTTACGCTGCTCTTGGAAGGAGCGGCGTCATATCTGACCGGTGAAGAGATGCCGATGCTCGAGATGCTCTCGATCCCGATTGTAGAGCAGAACTGGGTAATCGAACGGGCGCACCTACAAGAAGCAGGCGACCTGCGCTACGGCTTTTGTACGGAGTTCGTCGTCCATAGGCCAAACGTTACTATGACGGCGATCCGCGAACGTTTGAACCCCATGGGCGATTCGATAGTCCTTGTAGGCGATCAAGAGTTGGTGCGTGTGCATATTCACACCGACACGCCCGACGATGCGATAGGTTATGGCCGTACGCTCGGAGAGGTTACGAAAGAAAAGGTCGACAACATCCAGGACCAGACGAACAACTTTTTCGTCAGCCAGCAGGAGCGCAGCCAGCAGCTGTCCGGCACGATCTCGATCGTCGCGGTAGCGGCGGGCGACGGCCTTGTGGACGTGTTCCGCAGCCTCGGCGCCGCCGTTGTCGTTCGCGGCGGTCAAAGCATGAACCCCAGCGTCCAAGAGATATTGGCGGCCGTCGAAGCCTGCCCGACGCCGAGCGTTATACTGCTGCCGAATAATAAAAACGTCGTTCTCACGGCCCGCCAGGCCGTAGTTCTTACCACGAAATCGGTCGAGGTCGTTCCCACCATCACGGTTCCGCAAGGGGTCACAGCACTGCTATCGTTCAACCCCACCGATGATATGGCGACAAACAGCGCGGCGATGGAAGAAGCCAAAGGCGTCATCCGCACACTTGAAGTTACGCGCGCTGTGCGCGCGACCAGCATCGAAGGAGTGTCAGTCCGCGAGGGCCAGAGTATCGCGCTGATCGACGACGAACTCGCACTCGCTGAGGGGTCGCCTGACGCTGCCGCTATGGCCGGGATTTCGCGCCTCGCGGCTGCAGAGCTGATGACGGTCTATTACGGCAGAGACGTGGCTGCCTATCAGGTGGATGCCCTCGCCGATGAGGCCCGCCGGACGTACCCTTCGCTTCAAGTAGAAGTCGTGTACGGCGGCCAGCCCCACTACGACTACATTATTTCGGTGGAGTAGGGAAGGAAGGGAGAAGAAGGTCGAAGGAAAGAAGCACCTCTTCCCTCTACCGCTTCTTTCTTCCCAGAGCCGGTCGCTTTCGCTCACCCCGAGCCCAGTCGAGGGGCTAAGGTGAACAGCGTAGCTGCAGACCTTCAGGGTCTGCTTTCGTGGAAAACCCAGCAGGGCTAAGCCCTGCAGCTACGCTCGTGAGCCAAATCCGATAGCGCCTTCTCTACTTAATGCCTCGATGTCATCCCAAGTGAAGCCATAGTCCAGCAAAACTTCTTCCGTGTGCTGCCCAAACTCCGGCGCGGGCCGGCGGATGCTGCCCGGCGTCTTCTCTAGATCGACCGCTACGCCTACCATCTTTACCGGTCCGTATCCGGGATGATCGAAGTCCACGATCATGTCGTTGGCGAGCGCCTGTTCGTCCTTAACGACCTCGCCATAGTTCTGTACAAGTTCCACGAGCATATCGTAGCGCCGAAAGTGCGTCACCCACTCCATGGCTGCTTTCTCTATAAATATTTTATCGAGCCGGGCGATAACGGCGGCGGCATCGAACGGACGCTGTCGCATGTATTCGATCGTCAATGTCTCCGGTTCTATCGTTTCGCCGGTGATGTCGCTCATGGCCTGCCGGAAGACAGGCCAGTAGCGCTCCATCTGGGTCATGCCCAGCACGAACCAGCGGCCATCTTTGCCTTCGTAGTGGTTCCAAAGGGGGCTCGTGAGCTTTCTCGAGAGACGTGGAATCGGTGCGCCGCCGAACCCCGCGCCCATAAGAAAGCTGGTGATGTTAAACGTCTGCGAGAATATGCCCGCCCCTAGCAGCGAAGAGTTCACCTGCTGGCCTTCGCCAGTCTGTTCGCGGCGCCACAGCGCCGCCATGATGCCGAAGGCCAGCAGAAAGGCACTGACCTGGTCGGCATAGCCGTTGAAGGTGCGGCTCGGGGGCGAATCAGGTTCGCCGGTGACGCTCATAACGCCGGCGCGGGCCTGCGCGAGGATGTCCAGCGCCGGCAGTTCGCCCTCAGGGCCGCGCGCGCCGAATCCCGAGGCCGAAGCGTAGACCAGGCGCGGGTTGATCTTCGAAAGCGTCTCGTAATCGACGCCCAGCCTCGCCGCCACGCCCCGACGGAAGTTCTGCATCACAACGTCAGCCTGCTCCACCAACCGATATAGCACATCGCGCCCCTTCGGGAATTTAAGGTCGATGGAGACGCCGCGCTTGTTGCGGTTGTGGCTCTCGAAGTATGGGTTGGGGCCGTTCTCCTGAGCGAGAAGCCCGCGCCCCGGATCTGGCGAGTCCGGTCCCTCCACCTTGATGACGTCCGCTCCAAGATCTGCCAGCATGGCCGCAGCGTACGGCCCCTGCTGCCAGATCGTTAGGTCTATCACTCGTAAGCCTTCCAACGCTAGGGCCATATTTCTCACCTCCATACAAAAACAACCTCAGGAGCATTATATATTCGTGGAATCATCCCTATGGTAAGATCGAAACGTAGTGAACAGTTCTGACCAGGTCCCAGAGTTTTCGCCCCGCCTGGACGCTTTTTTGGAGGAGATGCTGCATGGCCAGCTGCCCAATACGGGACGGTTTTGCGGCCAGTGCTATACGCCCATAGCCAGCAGTCGCGATACGTGTTCGCATTGCGGCCGCAGCACTTCGGAAGTCGCGCCGCTAGAGCATCTGCCGCTGAGCATTATCGACGTGTACATCGCCAGGCGACGACGGGAAGGGCTGGCGGTGCGGCTGACGTTTTATACAGTGCTGCTTATAGGTATTATCGTCTCGGCGCTCGTAATCGGGTTCTTACCGTTTTGGTGGAACGTCGTCGCATTTACGTTTGCCCTTGGGGCTTCGTATCTTCTCTCAGGCAACTTAGCGAACACCGTCGGCGACTCGGTCGGCTACCGCTGGGGACAACGCGCTGCAGAAAGAAAATGGCAGCAGATCTTGTTGGAGGAGCGCCGCCAAAGCGGGCAAGGCGTGCAGGGTTAGATCCTGTATCTGGTGGTTGTTGCGAAGACTGAAATCAAAAAGAGAATTCGTTCCGGAAAACTAAGGAGAGTAGCATGGCAAAGATCACCTGGGACATTTCTGAGCTTTCCAACGGCTTACGCGTCGTCACGACACCTGTGCCGACCGCGCAATCGGTAGGCGTTAACGTCTTCGTCGGCGCCGGTTCGCGGGCCGAACCTAGGCGCGTCAATGGGTTGGCCCATTTCCTCGAGCACGTCCTCTTCAAAGGCAGCGCCAAACGGCCCACGTCTCTCGCTATCGCGGAAGCCGTGGAGGGCGCTGGCGGCAATTTGAACGCGTACACAGCAAAAGAAGTGACTTGCTACTGGAACCACGTCCCGGACGACCGACTGGAGCTAGCTCTCGACGTTCTCGCCGACATGGTTGTAGCGCCTTTGCTGCCCGCGGAGGAGATCGACCGTGAGCGTTCGGTTGTGTACCAGGAGATACGGCGCGGGCACGACCAGCCATCCTCCTGGGCACACGAGCTGCTCCAACGCGCGTACTACGGCGACCACCCTTTGGGCTGGAGCACGGCCGGCAACGAGGAGACAGTGGGGGCCATCCAACGCGACGATTTCGTTTCGTATATGAGTAATTGGTATGGGCCCCACAACCTGGTGATAAGCGTCGCCGGAAACACTACCCACGACAGAATCATGCCGGCGATGGAACGGCTGCTGGGCGGCTACAATACTACTAACGGCATGCCTGCGTTCCCCGCCCTTACGGAGGAGTTGCCGTACAAGCGGGTGATAGTCGAAGAACGCGATATTGCGCAGTGCTCCCTCCTCCTAGCCCTGCCCGGGCTAAGCCGCAACGACCCGGATCGTTACATCTCGATGATAATGAACAACATCCTAGGCCGGGGGATGAGTTCGCGCTTGTTCAAGGAAGTCCGCGAGAAGCGCGGACTCGCCTATTCGGTCGGCTCCTCGATGTCCCGTCACTCCGACACCGGAACGATGGTCGTCAGCGCCGGCGTCAGCCGCGAGCGGCTGGAGGAGGCCGTGAAAGTGATATTGACGGAGTTGAGCAAGATGTCCGCCGAACAGGTGGAGCAGGACGAACTAACCCGCGCCCGCTACTACACCATTGGTAGCTTTCGCATGGGGCTTGAGAGTACGATGGCGCTGGCCCAACGTGCCGGCGAATCGCTTCTTACTCTGGGCGAGATAGAACCGGTGGAGTCGGTAGTAGAGAAGCTGCGCGCAGTGAGTGCCGAAGACGTGCAGCGCGTCGCTGGCCGTATCTGGCAGCCGGAGCGCACTTGCCTCGCAGTAGTCGGCCCGAACCTCGAAGAAGAGGCGCTGTTCGAACTGATAGCGGCCTAAAAATCAGAACTGACCTAAAATTATTGCCATGCAGACAAGCTTTCAAAACATACTATACGAAAAGCGCGAACGCGTAGCGTACTTCACTATCAACAGGCCCGAGCGCCTGAACGCCATCGATACTTTGACGAACGAAGAACTGCTTGAGTCCTGGGCCGACTTCCGCATTGATGACGAAATGCTGGTAGCCATAGTCACCGGAGCCGGCGACCGCGCTTTTTCTACCGGGGCAGACCTAATAGAGGTCGCCGAAGGACGCATGGGCCCTGATGGCTCTCTTATCGAAGAAGACCTGCTCACGTTAGGCGTCATTACGCGGAACTTTCACTGCGATAAACCCATCATCGCGGCGATAAACGGCTATTGCGTCGGTGGGGGCTTGGAGATAGCCTTGGCCTGCGACATTCGCATCGCTTCGGAAAGCGCTCAGTTCGGGTTACCAGAACCGCTACGGGCGATCATGCCCGCCGCCGGCGGCACCCAGAGGCTACCGAAGCTCGTGCCTATGGCACTTGCTATGGAGATGCTCCTGACCGGGCGGACGATCGATACCCAGACCGCCCCTTAGGGCGGGACTCATTAGCCGGGTCGTGCCGCAGGAACAACTGTTGGTAGCAGCCGAAGAGATAGCCCAGGCAATGCTGGAATGCGGCCCCTTGGCCATAAGAGCCATTAAAAAGGCCGCTCTGAGCGGCAAGGAAACGTCTTTGGAAGAGGGGCTGGACACCAAATTAGACCTTTGGCATAAGCTACGCGAGAGCGAAGACTCACGCGAAGGCCCGCGTGCCTTCATCGAAAAACGCAAGCATTCTATAAGGGGCGCTGATATATGGACATCACCTGGTTGGGACATTCATGTTTTCGTCTACGCGGCCGCGACGCGGTTATTATTACGGACCCCTGCCCGCCTAATACGGGCTACAGCATCGGCCGGTTGAGCGCCGACATTGTGACGTTAAGCCATGAGCATCCAGAGCACAGCTATACGAAAGCGGTCACCGGCTCACCGCGCGTTATCAACGGCCCTGGTGAGTACGAGATCGGCGGCATCTTCGTCAGCGGCATCGCCACTTACCATGACCAACAAAACGGCTCAAGCCACGGGAAAAACAACGCTTATGTAATGTCTATCGATGGCCTTTCTGTCTGCCACCTCGGCGACCTCGGTCACACGCCGACCTCAGACCAGGTCGAGGAGATGAGCGACGCGGACATACTGCTAGTCCCCGTTGGCGGCAATACGACGATCAATGCGGCGCAGGCGGCGGAAATCGTTAGCCTGCTACAGCCGCGCATCGTAGTCCCGATGCATTATCAAACGCCCGCCGCGAAGGTTAAGCTCGATCCGCTGGAACCATTCTTAAAGGAGATGGGCCAGGAGTCGAGAGAGCCGGTGTCCAGGCTCTCCATCAACGCTAGCTCTTTACCACAAGAGATGACCGTTATGGTGCTCGACTACCGAGGCTAGTTCAACGCCTCAGCCAGGCGTAAGCTGCTCCTGCGAGCCCCGCAGTTACAGCCAGCCCAATGCCCGCGTAAGCCCACGGATTTAATCCGCTCTCTTCTTCGGTATCGGTTATGGACGCTGCTGGTTCCGGTGTTCCCGAGAGGAGCGATTCCAGTGCATCGGCGAACAGCGACGCGATAATCTCATAGCCGGCATCGTTCGGGTGGATATCGGGCCTGTCCCTTTGAATATGCGTTAACTGCGGGCCCCTACCGTCGAACGCCGGATAAACGTCTGCGACGATGGCCCTTACCTCGGGCTTGGCTGCCACCTCTTCGATCAGTTCGTTCATCCGGTCTAACCCTGCCTGGTCATCCAAGGGTGAGTTAGTCCCGGAAAAAGGGTTGTAGTAGGTCATCGTGACGATCACAGCTTCCGGCCCGGCTGCTTCACGTAGCCGTAGGAAAACGGTTTCCAAGTTCGTGGCAGCGGTTGCGAGAGCTTCTTCGAGCCTCGCTTGACAGCTGGTTAGATTTGGATTGAGAGCGCAGGTAATATCGGCAAGCAGGCCGAGGAGGTCATTTCCGCCGATGTCGATGCTCAGCACTTCGACGTCGTTCGTCTCATCTTCATCGCCGTTGCGGGAGTTGAGTTCGGCTACGGCTTTATCGAGTTGTCCGTTCGCACTGAGTATCGACGTAGTAGTCTCTCCGGAAACGCCGAGGTTGAGGAGTTGAAGCTCGCGGCCGCGCAACTGCGGCGATTCTTTGATCTCTTGATATAGCAGGGGCACGTAGGCGGAGTTCGAGCGATCGCTTGCGCCTACCCCTACCGCCAGCGAATCGCCCAGCGCAAGGTACAGAGGACTGCCGGCGTTAGCTTCGGCAGAAGGAAGAGAGCCTAACCAAACGCATATAGCGAGAGTAAGGCAAATAAGGCGCGGCGCACTCTTCAATTATACGTTGGACTAGGGCAGATAGTTTAGGGGGTTGATCGGCACCCCGCCACTCCGGATCTCGAAATGCAGGTGCTCGCCAAGACAGTAGCCCGTGCAGCCGGTATAGCCAACTAGATCGCCTTGCGAGACGTACTGCCCCACAGATACCGTAAGCGCGGACATGTGTGCGTACACGCTCTCCAGACCATTATCGTGAGCGATTATTACGTGATTGCCAAGGCCGCCGCCGTAGCCGACTTGAGCTAGCACGACCCTTCCATCGGCAGAAGCTGCGACAGGCCGGCTGTGAACGCCAGGGTTCGAAATGTCGATGCCATTGTGGTATGAGCCGCCTCCTCGCGGAATGCCGAAGCCGTCGCTTATGCTTCCTGAGGTCGGCCAGATAAAGCCGTAGGATGTCGCCGGGCGTGCAGGACCCTGGGTAGGTGCGCTGCTGCCGTTGTATACGGCCAAATACGTGTCCACCGACCAGCCCTGACCGCTTAACTGCCACCACCAGAAGCCGTTTGCATATACGGGGCCATCCACAACTTCAGTAACTGAGCCGGCCGGTATGCAGGTGTTGATATCACCACCAGGCGAGGAGCGAGCGTTGAGGCAACCGCCCTGGCTGACCTGGACTGAAGCGCCAACCCATAGCGAGCCATCATAACTCGGTCCGGTTGCCGCAGGAGTCGCCAAAGCTCTGGGCGTCGGCGTTTCGGCCAGAGAACTACTACCTGCCAGGGCAAGTGTCCCTGTCCCAGACCCGGGATCGGACTGTAAGGGCTTCGCGCCTGGGAGGAGGAGAATGGCTCCATTCCGGACGACTCCATCGCTGCCGATACTGTTTGCTGCGAAGCTTGAGATAACACTTGGGTCTATGCCGTAGATGGAAGCGATCTTGTTGAGACTATCGCCTAGCTTTACCGTATAGATAAGGCCATCGGCGGTCGGGATCGTTATCTCCGCTCCAACTCGTAAGTAATCTGACTGGTCGCTCAGTTCATTGTTGTTCCAAAGCAAGGTGCTGGCACTTACGCCGAAACGGCTTGCGATGCTGCCCAGCGTGTCGCCAGATTGGATCGTATAGGTGGTGTACGTCCCAACACGTTGTTCCGTCTGTTCAGGCGCAGTGAGCCGGGCGAGCACATCGGTCGGAGGAACAGGTAGGTCCAAAGCCGCTATCGCCAGCGAATTCCTCATTTCGGACAACAGGCTGGCGTTTACGGTCAACTTGAATATAGACCGTGAACTTGACAGAGGATTAGCCTGACTCCCTGAACTGGATGTTTGCACGGAATCGACGTTTGGATTTCGCAACAAACTACCCAAGACATCTACTGCTTGGATTCGAGTTTGGTTTGCTGAAGCGCTGGTGGGGGAGTTTATGCTTCCGAGAGACTGCGTCCCGGAAGGAGAGCCGTTCGTGGAGCTTACCCCTAAACGTCCGCCGACTATCGAGGCCATTACGGCGACGGCGATGATGAATCCGTGTAGGTACTGCTCTCGCCGCAATTTAAGCGGCAGTATTAATCTGTTTTTCCGTAGCCGGTTTGTCTGTCGCTCCGAGGAGTTCCAGAACCGGCGCGGTAAAAGTTCGCCTCTAATACCGACCTCCTCAGCGGCGCAGGATTCCTAGTTTTGAACCCGTACGCGCCTAACTGTTACTGTCAGTTGTGCCTTTTGGCACAAGATAATCGGGGTAATTATACAGGGCTGAGATGATTTGTCAACCAGAACAGGTAAAGTAACTACGTTTTTCGCTGTTTGTGGGGGCTATTTATAGCGACTATCATTACCTAAGCGCCAGCGTGTGCCTTCTGCCGAATCCTCTAGCGCTACCCCAAGATCGGATAGCCGGTTGCGAACAGTATCAGCGAGAGCGAACTGCTTCTGCTGTCTCAACTCATCCCTTATCTCAATTAAGAGGTCGATAAAGGGTGCCGCCTCTTTGCTGTTCTCCTCTTGAGCTAGTGTCAACCCGAGTATATCCGCCGATAAACTACGCAACAGCGTCTGCGCCGAGCCCATACTCCGCCCCTCATCGTGAGCGCGGTTGATCTCGCGAGCGAGATCGAAGAGGGTGGCGATGGCTTGAGCCGTGTTCAGGTCGTTATCCATCTCTTCAAGAAAGCGCCCCCGATAAGGCTCGGCATCGAGTTCTCCTTTGCCGCTGACATCCTGCAACTCCAACGCTTGTCGCAAGCGCTGAGCGCCTCGCTGCGCCGCCATTAAGTTCTCCTCGCGATAGGTCAGGGGCGTTCGGTAGTGTGAACTCAGTATAAAGAGCCGTACCGCGTCGCTACCGTAGCGTCCAACGGTATCGCCGATGGAGATGATGTTCTCTAGCGACTTGCTCATCTTCTCTTCGCCTAACTGGAGCAAGCCGTGGTGGAGCCAGTAGCGGGCGAAAGGAACGCAACCAGTGTATGACTCGCTCTGGGCTATTTCATTCTCATGGTGCGGAAAGATAAGGTCTGCCCCACCGCCATGGATGTCGATTCGTTCGCCCAGGTATCGCAACGACATCGCACTGCATTCGATATGCCAGCCCGGCCTCCCGGGCCCCCAGGGGCTGTCCCAGGCGGGTTCTCCGGGCTTACTTCCCTTCCAGAGTGCAAAGTCCATCGGATGCTGCTTACCGGCCCCCGGCTCGACACGAGCGCCGGCCAGCATCGAATCCAAGCTCCTGTGGGCCAGCTTGCCGTAATCGTCTTTGGCACCTACCCGAAAATAGACATCGCCTTCGGCGCTATAAGCGGAATCCTTATCGATAAGACCCTGGATCATCTCGATCATCTTCGGGATCTCATGCGTAGCTCTGGGATAGACGTCCGCAGGAAGCACGTTCAGCGCTTGCATGTCCGCCGAATATTCGCTTATGTAATGCTCTGTCAATTCGTCCGGCTGAATGCCTAGGCGCTGGGCCCGGGCGATGATCTTGTCGTCGATATCCGTATAGTTTTGGACGTGCTGCACCTTATATCCGTTGTACTCGAGATACCGGCGTAATACATCGAAGATTACGTAGCTCATCGCGTGGCCCAGGTGGCTGCGATCGTAAGGAGTTACCCCGCAGACGTACATCTTGACTTCATCGCCAAGGGGGACGAACTCCTCGACGCTCCTCG
>WHTN01000001.1:0-25081 GCA_009377715.1 Dehalococcoidia bacterium
AGGCATTCCTGTACCAGGTCAGAAGTGTTAACCACGAAGGGCGCTAGTTGCCGACCGTACTCGACATAAGAGGCATAAAGCTGCTCCATGCTCAGAGGCTCGGAGTGGTAGTAGTCCTCGATGAGGGCGTTTTTGTAAGGGAGCAGCGTGGTTAGCTTCTGTTCTAGCACCTGTTCGTCGACCAGGTCGCCCATGCGGATCCCGGCCCTTGCGACCTTATCGACGAAGGCCGGCCCGACGCCGCGACCTGTCGTCCCGATGGCAGCGTCGCCACGCCGCTCTTCGTCGAGGCGGTCGATTAGCTTGTGGTATGGCATAAGGACGTGGGCGCGGTCGCTGACGTGGAGACGCTCCGTGTTGACGCCGCGTGCGGTCAGCCCGGCGATCTCCTCGAGAAGCTCGGCGGGGTCAATAACAACGCCGTTGCCTATAACGCAAAGCTTGTCTTCATAGAAGATTCCGGCCGGGACGAGGTGTAAGCGAAATTCACCCTGCTCGTTAATTACCGTATGCCCAGCGTTGTTGCCCGCCGAGTAACGCGCGATCACGTGCGCTTTCTGGGCCAGCATATCGACGATGCGGCCCTTGCCCTCATCTCCCCATTGTCCCCCGACTACCACAACGGTAGGCATAGCAGTCTTCCTCCAAATCCGCTGCGGAGTATAGCAGAAGGACTTAATAGTCGCAATTGAGCCATCTTATAAAGTATGGCTTGTCTTGTAATCTATCGTGTGCTGACTATTCTAATTCGCATCTGTTTAGTAATGACCCGCCAGATAATAATCGGGGAGTCCAGAGGAGCGAAGCCCCGGAGCCTGCCCTGAGCCTGTCGAAGGGGGTTTGGGGTGAAATTTGACACTGCCCGTCCCGTCTCCTACAATAAGCGTCGGCCATGGCCACAGACGAACAGCAGTCAGCGGTCGAAAATGCAGGCCTGAGCCTTACAGGCGCAGTCAATCTCTATTTAGCCAGCGTCCCTATAGCAAAGCGGCAGGACGTCCAGGCAGAGTTGATGCGCTTAGTTCGCTGGTTCGGCGATGACCGCCCCCTTCGATCGGTGACCGGTCACCACGTCGATTCGTACACCCAGACCATAGGCCTGGCCGCCCCCGATACGCCCGTCCGACTTGAGATACTGCGCTCCTTTTTCGGCTTCGCCAAACGTAAGAAGTGGCTGGAAGAGAATATGGCTACGCATGTTCGCCTCCGTAAGACCAGCCGCAACGAAAAATCCTCGGCTCCCTTGCCTGATCAAGAGATAAAGTTGACCGCCGAGGGCCATGCAAATCTTCAAGCCGAACTAGGGTCGTTGGTAGATCAGCGCCCCAGCATCGCGGCCGAATTGCAAAAAGCGATGGCCGACAAGGACTTCCGAGAAAATGCCCCCCTCGACGCTATGAGGGAGCACCAGGCGCACACCGAAGCGCGTATTCGCGAACTTGAAACCATTCTTAAGCAGGCGGTTATCGTCGACGTGCTGTCCAATAAGTCTAACGAGAGGGCGAGCCTAGGCAGTACGGTTATCTTGCGCAATCTGAATACCGGATCGTCGTCCCGTTACACTCTTGTCGGTCCCAATGAAGTCAACACCGCTCAGGGCCGCATATCAGTGTTATCGCCGGTGGGCAAGGCCTTATTAGAACGATCGCCCGGCGAAGAGGTCGAAGTTCAGGCCCCCGCGGGTTCGATGCGTTTTAAGATTGAGGCTATCGAGGCTTAAGAGGTGGCAGCCACCAATTGCTAGGGAAGGAGTCCAGGGTGCAGGAAGTACAGCTCCACCGAGGCTTGAGAGACGTCTACCTCGATAAGACCGAGGCTAGCTTCATCGATGGTCAGGAAGGAAAGCTCCTCTATCGCGGCTATAACATCCACGACCTCGCCCAGAAGTCTACAGCCGAAGAGACGATGTATCTCCTGCTGTACGGAAAGCTGCCTGTCCGCAATGAACTGGACGAGTTTACTGCGCAGTTGAAAAACGCTCGCAATATCCCCGACGGGATAATCCAAATCATCCATATGGTTAAGGGAGCGCACCCGATGGACGTGCTTCGCACGGCTGTCTCGGGCCTATCCGCTTTCGACCCGGAAACCGAGGACAATTCGTTGGAAGCAACGTTGCGTAAGGGCATCCGCCTCTGCGCGCAGGTGCCCACCGTAGTAGCGGCTATAGGACGCATCCGAGACGGTAAAGAGCCGGTGGCGCCGAACCCCGGATTGAACCACGCCGCTAACTTCCTTTACATGCTCTTCGGCGAGGAACCCGACGCCGATGAGACCCGCCTGATGGATATCGACGCGATAGTCCACGCCGAACACGGTTCGAACGCGTCGTCCTTCGCGGCTCGCGTCGCGGCGGGCACCTTGGCCGACCTCCACTGCGCTGTCGTTGCGGGCATCTCCACCCTTAAAGGCCCTCTTCACGGCGGCGCCGCCGAAAAGGTAATGGATATGGCACAGGCCATTGGTACGCCTGACAGGGCCGAGGAATACGTTAGGAACGTCCTCGATCGGGGCGGCAAGATAATGGGCTTCGGACATGCGGTGTACCGTGCTCTCGACCCTCGCTCCGTCCACATGCGTAAGGGCTGCCAGGCCCTAAGCGAGAAGATAGGCCAGCCACAGTGGTTCCAAATCCTGAGCAAGGTGGAAGATGCGATGATCCCCTATCGGGAAAAGGGCATCTATCCCAACGTCGACTTCTGGTCAGGGGCAACGTACCACCTTATGAAGATCCCGGAAGACCTTTTTATACCCATCTTCGCTATGAGCCGCATTGCTGGTTGGACGCTGCAAGTCCTCGAACAGTTAGCGGACAACCGGCTCATCCGTCCCCTCCTCCTCTACGAAGGCCCAATGGACGTGGCTTACGTGCCCATAGAGCAGCGCTGATAGGCAATCCGCCTCGACGCTCGACGCGGCTCCATATATACACAGGGTAGCGTTGTCCTGTCGGCCGCGGATGGGCTATGGCGGCTGTCCAAAATTAGGTGTAGAGAATCTCATCCGCGGCCCTTCTGTATCTATTACCTCACCCTACGCTCACCCTGAGTTTGTCGAAGGGCGCCGCCTTCAATAGCGCTATCACAGCACCGCTCATGGTGAGCCTGTCGAATCCATGAGCGGTGCATCCCGATCACTCCTAAAGTCGGCTCGCTAAGGGTGAGAGCCTATCAAAGCATCGTCTCGTAGGGGGCTTGTGAGCCGCCCGTCGTTAATCTGCTAATCTGTTGCTTAGCCGTTGACAGGCGCGACCCCCTCGTGGGTGCACGGCATGCCGTGCACTGCGCGTTATTTGCAATTCGTTATTCATTAAAACATCGGTACCTCTGAAACCCTTGGGCAAATCCCTTGACCTCCCTCAGCGATTGTGATACAAGGAACTAGGACTTTTTCAAGATGAGCTTCGACGCGTTTTGTCGTCATACAGGGAAAGGTTAGCAAGTGCCCCTTCTTCGTGAGACCGTGTTATGGACGGCTGTCTTCGTCTTTGGGCTAGTCCAAGCTCTCCTCATATTCAGGACATTCATCCAACGCAATCGCACTGATCTTAAGTTAGGCCAAAAACAGTATCTTTCGTTTTCGGAGATCGTCTGGGTGACGGCTCCCTCCGTAATCTTGGTGCTCCTTGGCGTCTTTGCGTTCCAGGCCGTATATGAAGGCTGATGAATAAGTTCGCCGTCCTCGCTGGAATAACCGCCCTTGGCGTCTTCGGTCTTATCATCATGGGAGGCGTCGTGCGCGTCAGTGAGTCCGGCCTCGGTTGTCCTGATTGGCCCTTGTGCCACGGCAATTTTACTCCCCCGTTAGAGCGTACCGCTCTTATCGAGTACTCGCACCGGATGCTCGTCACCGTGGAGGGCTTTTTAGTGCTCTGCACGGCCGTGGTTGCCTGGCGCCACTACAAGAACCAACGCTGGGTGTTATCAGCGGCCGTGGCAGCTTTGGTCTTGATCTTTATCCAGGCCGGCCTGGGCGGCGCGACTGTCAAGGCCGAACTCGACGCCGAACTGGTGACAGCCCACCTAGGGCTTGCCATGATCTTCTTCGCCTGCACTATCGCGACCGTGGTCTCGCTGCGTCGCCCGGCACAATTGGGAGATAACGGTAGGTCGTTGCTGCCGTGGATAAGTGTTGCAGGCATCGCGCTTTTGTCTACGATGCTGATCGGTGCCTACATCGGCTCGAGCAGCGCTGGCCTGGCTTGCCCGGACCTGCCGATATGCGATGGTACGCCGATACCTCTGGACGATCGCTACGTGCAGGCCCACATGTGGCATCGCGGGCTGGCCGTCTTGACCACCCTCATCGTCTTAGCGACACTGGTGCAGGCGTTGCGTCTGCGGGTACACGATTCTCTATTGAAGAGTGCGTTATCTTTGGCCGGCATATCTGTCTTACTGCAGGTGTTTCTAGGCGCTATAAACGTTTGGTTGAGGATCCCTGAACCAATAGTGGTCGCCCATTTGGGTAACGGAGCATTTTTGTGGGCGATGCTTGTTATCGCCGGTCTGCGGACCGCGCGCGGTGAGGTAGCATCAGTCCCAGCTTCGCGCGCCGTTGCCCAACCGGCGAGGGGATAAGAAAATTATGCGAACGCTCGCGCAAGTCGAAACATCTGCAGGGACGCTGCTTGTCCCGACGCTGGTAGCTATACGCCGTTTTGCCGCGGATAACATCATTCTCACGAAGCCGCGCATCGTCCTGCTCCTACTAACCACGGCCTTCGCGACGATGCTTGTCGCCGATGGCGGTTGGCCCGGCACGGCCCTGGTCATAACTACCATGGTCGGCACAGCGTTAGCCGCCGCGGGCGCTAACGCCATCAACTGCGCCTTCGACGCGGACATCGATGCCATAATGGCGCGTACGAAGGGTCGGCCCGTCCCTAATCGGCGGCTTTCCCGAGCCCATGCGTTTACGTTTGGGCTGATTTTGGGGGCAGCAGCCTTCGCGTTGCTGGCGATAGCCGTAAACGTTTTGACCGCCTTTATAGCGCTCGGCGCTCTCGCCTTTTACGTTCTGGTATATACGGCCTGGCTCAAGCGCGTCACGCCGCAGAACATCGTCATCGGCGGCGCTGCCGGCGCCGCTCCGCCGATGATAGGCTGGGTGGCGGTCACCGGGCAGCTAAGCCCGGAGGCGTTAAACCTCTTCGCTATTATCTTCTACTGGACCCCGCCTCACTTCTGGGCGCTTGCTTTACTGCTCGCGTCCGACTACGAACGGGCCGGCGTTCCCATGATGCCGTCGGTCGCGGGGCCTGAAGAGACCAGGCGGCAGATGATCTTATACTCCGTACTTCTCTTGTGCATCACTCTCGTATTTGTACCCATAGCGGATATGGGCTATCTATATTTCACATCGGCTCTTGTGCTTGGTGGGCTGTTCATAGGCCTCATCGCCTACTTACATTGGCGTCCATCGCGCCCGGCCACCTGGCGCATATGGCGCTACTCAAGCTATTATTTGGCGTTTCTGTTTATCGCTATGGTTGCGGATAAGCTGCTTTAAGCTAAAATCTATAGATCGGTGGAACGTGTATGGAATACGTACAAGTAGCGCTCTTTCAAATCACGTCCGATCGCGTTGATGACGCATCGGGAGGCGGAGGGCTATTCGAAGCGCTCGATGAACATCGAGGCTATCTCGAGCACCAGCCCGGCTTCCAGGACATGCGCGTCGTCCGCTCGATCAACGAGCAGGGCAACGTGCAGATCGTCGTCGAAACGCGTTGGGACGACCCTGACGCCCTCGTTCGTTACGAGACATCCCAACCTAACGTGGAAGCCGTCATTCGCAGTCATGACGAAGCGATCGTCACCGACAGCCTCCAGATCTTCGACATGGAAGCGCTGCGTGCCGACTCCCCGCGCGAGCCGGCGGCCGCTGTAGCCAGAGAAAGGATCCTCCTACCTCTGGCCGTGCCGCTCGGTATCGTGATGTTCGGCATTCTTGTGGTGTACGGGCTGTCCCGAATCTACTTGGAGCTGAGGCCGGTCGAGATCGGCGATCTGAGCATTACCACGCCGCTATCTCTAGGCGTCGCCGCCGGCATCCTGCTGCTAGCGTGGTATTTCGCCTCCCGCCCCGTCCCCGCCTGGCAGGTCGGTGGTATCGTCGTCTTAGCGGGTGGATTACTGCTCGGCGGCAGCATCGCAGCCGCGGTGCACGAAGAAGGAGGGGCGGAAGAAGACCACAATGGCGCCGTCACCGAACCGTCGCCCGGTCCAGGCGGCCCAGGAGCCGAGCCGGGTGGCCTTGCCTTCGAGGTGGGCATGGGAGACAATTTCTTCGTCTCCGATGGCAATCAGAATCCCAATATAGACGTTCCATCTGGGCAAGAGATTACGATAGATCTCGTGAACGATGGGCGTAGCATCCACAACATGCGCGTCGATGGTGTCGATGGCCGCTTTAATACGAACGATGACGCAGTGTCGGATCCGGAAACTATCCGCGTCGATGCCAACGGCACGTTAACCTTCAGTATAGATAACCCTGGAACCTATAATTACCAATGCGACTTCCACCCGGATGATATGAAGGGCACCATCACCGTCCAATAAGGCGTCTCAGATAGTGATATCTGGCGCATAAATATAGCATCTTCTTTTCTACGCCAGTAGCCTTGCACAAATTTGCCATTCTGAACCCTCGACACGCTCGGATAGACTCCGTGAAGAATCCGAGCACCAATAGTTGCGGATTTAGTACGGATTCTTCGCTCCGGGAGTACCTGAGTGAGGTCGAGCGAGGGGTCGCTCAGAATGACATCGGAGAATATAGGGTCGCATCGCGATGCACCCTACGATAATAATTTCGCTAGAAACGTGGGGCACGGCATGCTGTGCCCCTACATCGGCTTTTCGCGATCAAAATTGAGGTACAATACTGCTGTTGATTTCTTGAGGAGGACGCTATATGGAAGACAAGACCCAACCAGGGCAGCCGTACCCTAGCTTCGATCGTGCCGTTTACCTAAGCCGCCTGCTTGGGCTGATCATCATAACCGTTGCTACCGCTTTAGCGATTAGGGCTATGACTATTGTAGACGACGATCGTGTTTGGCTCTTCCTGCAAAGCACCGTGTCACCATTCGGTCTTGGCTTCTTGATATTGGTCGCGGCGGAGATACTTAACAGCTTGAGGAACGGTAACGGTTAGGAACCAGCGGCACGGCTACTTCTTCTTAAGTAAGCCTAGTTCGTCAAGTTCATGCTCGACCTGTTCCCACTGTGGGTCGCGCGCGTTAGCCTCCTCACGCTCGTACCAGCGAAAGAACGCTCCGGCTATAAAAACCCATATGATCAGGCTGCCGAGCACCTTCATCAGCCCGCCTGCGATCTGCTGGTCGTGGATAGCCGTAAGCCCCCATATCCGCGGCGCTTCGGCGTAGAACTCGTAGACGACGCGGTCCGAGAACGTGATGAAAGAGGCGATAACGGAGGGCAGCAGCGACTGCAGGAAGAGATACGCCATCTGTAACGGATACGAGAGGCGCGGGAGTTCTGCCAGCGGGCTAAGGATCGGCCACCACATGATCAGCGCCGATGCCACTAGCACCATATGCACAAACAGATGGAACGTGTGCACCCTCAAAGCTAAATCGACCATGAACGGCAGGTGTGTAAAGACGAATATCGTGTTGAACAAAGCGAACGCGATCAGCGGCTTCGTGAGAGCGCGCGCTACGGCCATCACCGGTCGCGGCCTAAGCGCCGCTAGATAGAGCCAGGAGGGTATTCCGGCCAGCAATAAGGGAGCGGCAACCAGCATGTAAAGAAGGTGCTGGAACATGTGCACGCTGGCTAGGTAGTTCTCGCTGAGCTCGTGGATCGGCGTCCCCGATGCAATATATAGGACTAAAACGCCGAGCGAAAAATAGATTAGCTGGCTTCTTTTGACGCGTCCAGCGTCGGGAAGGCGACTGCGGAACTCGAAAACTACGTACAGGTATGCCAGTTGTAACGTCAGTAAGAGGGAGACGATGTCTGGATGGAAGTTCCAGTCCAGCCATTCGTAGCCTCCGATGTGTAAGATCGGTAGGACCGGCATGTTTCACCTCGCCAGGGGGGCGGGTCCCTTCGTTAGCTTATAACAGAATATCTAAGGTGGTCCAGGCCACCAGGAAGACCGATGCAGCAAGCATTATACCACCCACGAACAGCCAGGAGAAGATCCGGTTGTCGAACTTGAGGTGCATAAACCAGAGGGCGACCAAGGCGAACTTCACCGTCGACAGAGCGATAAGGATGGGTATTAGCAGGTCTTCGATCGCCTCAACGTAGTAGACGCCCACTTCGACGGCAGTGATAGCGCCCAGGATGACGGCTATTTTGACGTACTCAAGATAGCCGGGATGGCTCTCACCATGCATCGCCAGGTGCGTATCTTCGGGCGGGGCGTTCGTATCCCGCTGTGCATCGACTCTCGCTCGCCTCTCGTAGAGCAAAGTTATCCTCCAGATTATTTCACTGAATCAGGTACACGAACGTGAAGATGACGATCCACACGACGTCGACGAAGTGCCAGTACAGGCCAGCCAGTTCTAAGTTTAGCGACCGTTCGCTGGTTAATCGGCCTCTCAAGCCCATTACGAAAAGGCTTAGCAGTATGAGCACGCCGACCGCTACGTGGGTTCCGTGGAAGCCCGTCAAGACGAAGAACGTGCTTCCGAAGACGCTGCTGCTGACCGTTAAACCTTCGTGGTAGAATTCCGTAAACTCAAATGCCTGCCCAGCCAGGAAGGTTATGCCCAGCAACGCGGTGGCTAAAATCCAGACCTGTGCAGCTCGCCGGTTGTCTCGCTGTAGAGCGGCCAGAGCGAGCACCATCGTCAAGCTGCTCATCAGCAGCACGAACGAACTGACGGAGGTAAACGGGATATCGTAAATGCCGCTGTACTCCACGCCGGCTATCGTCGTATCGTGTGGAAAGGGTGGGGTCGTGCTGCGGCCTTTGTAGAGAAGATAGGTAGCCACCAGAGAGCCGAAGAATAGGCACTCTGAGGCCAGGAAAAGCCACATGAGCAGCTTACGGTTATCCAGGCCGGTGCTGGTCTCCATGCCATGCTCTGCTGGGGTTACGTGCTGCAAGCTCGTCCTCTCCTTATTTTTATTCGGCTTCCGGCTCTAGGCCCCAACCGAAAATGCCTATCAAAAGCACGACAACGCCTGCCGGTATTAACGGCAGCGCCCATTCTCCGTGCGTGTCTTGGTAGTAGGTCAGGCCGAAGGCTATCATCGGAAGGCCGATCGCTGCGATCAGCGGGAAAATAGATGGCAGCGGCATATGTATGTGGTGCCCTTCCGCACCGGCGGCTTCGTGTGATTCTACGTCGTGTTCGGCCCCAGCGGGCACCCGCACGATGCGTCCCTGGTCATCCTCAACGTACTTGCGATGCCACGCCTCATCCCGGGCGTGCACAACAGGTATCGTCGCGAAGTTGTAGGGCGGCGGTGGCGACGGTATAGTCCATTCCAGAGTTCGGCCATCCCACGGATCGGCAGAAGCCCGGCGACCACGCTTTATGCTGCGGATGAAGTTGAACATGAACACGAGCATCGATGCCGCAATTACGAACGCGCCAACGGTAGAGATCATGTTATAGACGTCCCAGCCCATACCTTCCGGGTAGCTATAGATGCGACGAGGCATGCCGAGCAGGCCAAGCATGTGATGAGGGAAGAACGTAAGGTTGAAACCGGCGAGCATAAGCCAGAAGTGCACCTTGCCGATGCCTTCGCTCAACATCCTTCCGGTGAACTTCGAGAACCAATAGTAGATTCCCGAGAACAGACCGAATATAGCGCCGCCAAAGAGAACGTAGTGGAAGTGCGCAACTACGTAATACGTGTCCTGTTGCTGGAAGTCGGATGGCACTACGGCGTGAGTTACGCCGCTAAGGCCGCCGATTATGAACATCGCTACCATGCCGACCGCGAATAGGAGCGGCGTTGCGAGGTGGATAGATCCTCCCCATAACGTGCCCAGCCAGTTGAATATCTTCACGCCTGTTGGCACGGCAATGATCATGGTGCTCACGCCGAAAGCGGCATTCGCGGGAGCGCCTAAGCCCGTTGTAAACATATGATGCGCCCAAACGCCCCAGCCGATAAAGCCGATCAGGATGCCTGAGAATACGACGAACGGATAGCCGAACAGCGGCTTTCGCGCGAACGTGGGCAATATCTCCGAGACGATGCCCATGGCGGGTAGGATGAGTATGTAGACCTCCGGATGGCCGAACAGCCAGAAGAGGTGCTGCCAGAGCAGGGGATCGCCGCCGTTTTCAGGGTTGAAGAAGTTCGCAGCGAAGAAACGGTCGAAGCCGAGTTCGAATAGAGCTATCGTGATTACCGGCATGGCCAGAATGATTAGGAAAGAGGTTACTAGAGTCATCCAGATAAATACTGGCATGCGGAACAGGCTCATGCCCGGAGCTCGCATGTTTAGGATGGTCACGATGAAGTTGAAACCACCCGCCATCGAAGAGATACCGAGTATCTGTAGCCCCAGCATCCAGAAGTCCATGCCGTGGCCGAGCGACTGTACCGATAGCGGCGCGTAGCCGAACCAGCCGGAATCTGGGATGTCGCCGGTGATCCAGCCGAAGTTTAGGAAAAGAGCGCCCAGCAAGAATACCCAGTAGCTGAACGCGTTCAGGCGCGGGAAGGCTACATCCCTGGCCCCGATCATCAGTGGTACCATGAGGTTGAAGAACGCCGCGCTCATAGGCATGACGACAAGGAAAATCATTGTCGTGCCGTGCATAGTGAATATCTGGTTGTATTGCTGTGGATCGACAACGCTCTGGTTCGGCTGCGCTAGCTGGATTCGGATGACCATCGCCTCGAGCCCGCCGATAAGGAAGAAGATAAAGGCCGTGATGCCATACATCACACCGATGCGCTTATGATCGACGGTAGCGATCCAGCTGAGAATGCCTTTGTATGTAGCAGCCTCGTGTCGCAAACCCCTCAGGGCTTCGCCTATTGATACGGGCCGTTGTTCCGGTATCGCGCTAGCCATCGTCTACTCCTCAGGATGCCACGTAAGATCGGACGTATTGGAATTAGGGTTGCCCGCTTGCTGGTCCCTCAACCAGTTGTCGAAATCGCTCTGCGTCATAGCAACGACAGTGAACGTCATCTCCCAGTGGCCGACGCCGCAGAACTCAGCACATTGGCCGGAATATGTCCCTGGTTCGGTGGCGTTAAACCACATCGCATTAGAACGTCCGGGAACTGCATCCGCCTTGCCGGCTAGCTTCGGCACCCAAAAGCTATGGATAACGTCTACACCCGTCGTTGTGACGTTCACAGTTTGATTGATAGGAATGGTCAGCTGGTTCGTCGTGGTGATCTCTTCATTAGGGTATCGGAAAGACCAGGAGAACTGGCGGCCCGTCACTTCGATCTCCATAACATCGCCATCCGGCACGGTGGCGAGGTCTCTCAAGGTGGTTATAGTTGGAATCGCCAGCACGAAGAGAAAGAGGGCCGGCGCTATCGTCCAGGCAACTTCGAGACGGGTGTTGCCATGCGTCTGCCTCGGCACTGCTTGGCCGCGCTTTTGCCGGAAAATGATTAGCGAAAGCACCAGCAGCCCCTCGACGACAACCATAATGCCGATCAGCGGCCACATAACGATGAGATAGAGGTCTCTCAGCTTATCGGCGACGTCGCCGGAGGGGGCAAAGGTATTTTGAGGGTTATCGGTTTCGCAGCCTACTGCAAGCAGTAATAGGAACAGGAGTAGAAACAGTGGTAGACGCCGTGCCACTTGGCTCATTACACCGAAACGGGTCCGGCTATTCTTAATGTGGAACATCTGTCTCTGTAACCAAACTGCTTACCGCTGTGTGCAAAAACCGAGCGTATTTTACATCACGAGTATGGGATGTTCAATACTTTTAGAGGCCATATGTGAATTTTAGATCAAATTAAATCTATGCCTTATTTATTGCTGAGTAAATGTGCGTATGGTATACTCCACCTCATAGAAGAGAAGGAGGCGTTGTTAAGACGACGGATGCTTACTAAAGAGAAGAAACAAGACCTAGTCCAGACTTACAAGCAGCACGTTAGCGATACTGGCTCCCCCGAAGTGCAGATTTCCCTCCTCACCGAGCGGATCCGTCGTTTAACCGATCATCTGCGGGCAAACCGCAAAGATTTCCACTCTCAAAGAGGTCTCCTTAAAATGGTCGGGCACCGGCGCAGGTTGTTGCGCTACTTAGCCCGCGAAGATGAAGACCGTTATCGGCGTGTGATCGGCCGGCTAGGCTTACGCCGCTAAGCTTCTTGACGCTTAAAAAGAAGAACGCGCTACCCTGCTTTTCTAGACACACAGGCCAAAGGCCGTGTGTAAGAGCGTATGCTGGGACTCAAATAAATAGCTTCGCTTTATCTTTTATTGATATCGACTTCGATTTGGGCCGGTGCGTAAGGGGTAGCGATGGGAGGTTTTATTGATGGAACGTACTTATGAGCGCACTATTGGCGGCCGCCCGCTGATTATCCAAACAGGCAAACTTGCCGGGCAGGCTAACGGCGCCATTACCATTCGCTACGGCGATACGCTCGCCCTGGTAACGGCCTGTGCCAGCGACCAGCCCCGCGAAGGGATCGACTTTTTCCCGCTCACAGTAGATTATGAGGAACGACTTTACGCTGCCGGGAAGATACCAGGTAGCTTTTTCCGCCGTGAAGGTCGCCCGACCACAGAGGCCATCCTCACTGCTAGGCTGACGGACAGGCCCATACGCCCCCTCTTTCCGAAAGGCTTCCGTAACGATGTCCAAGTGGTGATCACCGTGCTCTCGGCCGACCAGGAAAACGATCCCTCTGTTCTCGCAATTGCCGGCGCCTCGACCGCCCTCGCGATCTCCGACATACCTTTCACGGGTCCCGTCTCCGGCGTGCGCATCGGCTATATTAATGGCGAATACGTAGTCAACCCGACCTTCGCCGAACTCAAAGAGAGCCAGCTTGAGCTTGTCGTCGCGAGTACGCGCGACGCCATAATCATGGTGGAAGCGGGCGCAAACGAAGTCTCCGAAGAGCTTATGCTCGGCGCCCTTCGCTTCGGCCACGAGGCTAACCAAGAATTGATCGCGCTCCAGGATGAGATAGTCGCTGCCGAGGGCAAGCCCAAGATGCCGGCGGTCCTTAAAAAGGTGGAGGAAGAAGTCCGCCAGGCCGTCGCTAATTTCGTTGAAGGCAAAATGGGCGAGATCCTCTCGTCGACCGTTAAAGAAGAACGCGAAGAGGCTATCGGCGAGCGGCGCGAGGAGATCGTTGAGAGGCTGGGCGACCAATTCTCCGTCGATCAGTTGATGATGGCCTTCGACGATAGCTTAAAATACCATGTTCGATCGGGCATTTTGAACGAAGGTCGCCGCCCAGATGGGCGCGGGCCGGCTGAAATACGTCCGATCTCTAGCGAAGTCGGGCTTCTCCCGCGCGCTCACGGCTCTGGCTTCTTCACCCGCGGCCAGACACAAGTGCTGTCTGTCGCTACGCTCGGTTCCAGCGGCGATGAACAGCGTCTGGACACCCTCTCTCCTGAGGACACGAAGCGCTTCTTGCATCACTACAACTTCCCGGGCTTCTCTAACGGCGAAGTCCGGCGCATCGGCTCGCCCGGAAGGCGCGAGATAGGACACGGCGCTCTTGCCGAGCGGGCGTTAGAACCGGTCATCCCGGGGGTGGAGGATTTCCCCTACACCATCCGCATAGTCTCAGAGGTGCTTTCGAGCAACGGCAGCACTTCGATGGCCAGCGTCTGTGGCTCAACACTCGCCCTGATGGACGCAGGCGTGCCGATTAAAACTCCAGTGGCCGGCGTCGCCATGGGCCTGATGATGGGCGAAGGCGGCAATTACGCGATCCTCACCGACATAGCCGGTGTCGAAGATGCTCTCGGCGACATGGACTTCAAGGTCGCAGGAACGTCGGATGGCATAACCGCCCTGCAAATGGATATGAAAATCACTGGTATCAGTCTCGATATTATGGAGAAGGCGCTCGCGCAAGCTCACGAAGGCCGCATGTTCATCCTTGGGCGTATGCGAGAGACGATCGCTGAGACCCGTCCGGAGCTTTCCCGCTTCGCCCCTCGCATGTACCGTATTCAAGTGCCGCAGGATAAGATTGGTACGGTCATTGGGCCAGGAGGCCGCATGATCCGTTCGATCATCGAAGAGACGAAGTCCAGCGTCGACATCGAAGATGACGGCACTATCTTCATCGGCTCTTCAAACGAAGAGAACGCAAAACGCGCCATCCAGATCATCCAGGGTCTGACCAAAGATGTAGAACTTGGGGAGATCTACACCGGCCAGGTGACGCGCCTCGCCTCCTTCGGCGCCTTCGTAGAGATCCTTCCCGGTAAGGAAGGTCTGGTGCGCCTACCCGACCTCGCCGACTATCAGGTTAACCGCCCCGAAGATGTCGTGCGCGTTGGCGATGAAGTTATGGTGATGGTCGTGGAAGTAGATAATCTTGGCCGCATCAATCTGTCGCGCCGGGCCGTCTTAGAGGGCGCCACCGTTCCTCCGCCCCCCAGCTCGAGCGGCGGCGGCCCGCCGCCGCAACGGCAGAGAGGCGGTTCGCAGATGCAGGGCGGCCGTCGGCCACCGCAGCGAAATAACGGCCGACCTGGTCAAAGGCCGCAGGGCCGAAACGGTGAACAGGGTAACCGTGGCGGCGGTCGGGACTTCCAGCGCCGTCCGGAAGGCGAAGGCACATCGCAGTCGCCGCCTCCTCCCCCGCCGCCTCCGCTACCGCCATTCGGCGGCCGGCGGTAGCCCGGGTCGCGTCATTGCGAGGCCACGGTAAGTGGCCTCGCAATGACGCGAATATATAGATAGGTAGGGGCGCACGGTTGTGCGCCCTACTGATGTCCGGCCTAGATACATATTTCATCGCCGGGCCAAAGCCTGTCCGACTTAAGCGGACTTTGTTTATAATAACCGCGAAGCTATCGCCCCTACATCAGCGAAATGAACATGGAAAACATTACTGTCGTCGTTAGCGGCTACGGGAAAATGGGCCGAGAGGTCTTATCCGCCCTCTGCCGCGACGAAGATACCACCCCGGCTGGCGTCTTAGGTCGCTCGCCTTCTGAAGCGTCCGTACGACTTCCCGCCAGCTCCGGCGAAGTGCCTTACTCCTCAGATCGGCAAGAGTTTCTTGCTCGTATCAGACCGCAGGTCGTTGTGGACTTCACGAACGCTGCTCATACGCCGTCCATCGCGGAAGCGGCGCTAGCATCTGGCGCTCACATGGTCATCGGTACCAGCGGCCTGAGCGAAGAACTTCTCAAAAAGCTCGATGCAGACTTCACGGCGAAGGGTCTCGGTGTCGTCGTTGCGCCGAATTTCGCGATCGGCGCCGTAGTGATGATGCACCTCGCAGCCGTCGCCGCGCGCCATTTCGACTTCGCCGAAGTCGTCGAGATGCACCACGAGCAGAAGGCCGACGCACCCTCCGGCACCGCCATCGCGACCGCGCGGGCGATGGCCGAAGCGCGCGGAGGCACCTTCGAGTTTCGTCCTGCTCTGCAGGAGACGCTGCCGGGAACGCGCGGCAATGAAGTGCACGGCGTAGCTATACACAGCGTTCGTATGCCCGGCTTGGTGGCCCACCAGGAGATTATTTTTGGTGCTCCAGGGCAGACCCTCACCATTCGCCACGACACTATCGGCCGCGAGTGCTACATGCCCGGCGTCCTGATGGCAGTCAAAGAGGTCGTGAACCGTCGAGGCCTCACCTATGGCCTCGATAAGCTTCTTGGTCTGAGCTAGACTTTCTTCGGAAGATAGAGGAGTCCAGAGGATGCCTCCTCTGGCGGGGGACTAAAAGGGGGTGTCCCCTTTAATCTAAAATTAATCCGAAGGGGTCATTCAACCCCTTGAGAGCCTGACCTGAGCTTGTCGAAGGGGTTTGGGGTGAAATAGTTATCGAGGGACATGCGCCTTTTGCATACCGGCGACCATCCGTTAATCCCGTTACTTATCCGTTGACAGAGGTATATACTGACCGCGTAATTCTTCCCAACAAGGAGAGTGTTATGGCAACCGTTTCAGATGTTTCGCAGGAAGTAGTAGCCTTAACGGATGAGCTAATAGCGCTCCGCCGCGAATTCCACGAGTACCCGGAGCTAGCGTTCGAAGAGTTCCGCACCGCAGATCTGATTGCCCGCCGTCTAGAAGCGCTTGGCCTTGCGGTGGAGCGAAACATCGGCGTTACTGGAGTGCTCGCGTTTTTAGAGGGCGCGAGCCCAGGCAAAACACTTATGATCCGTGCCGACATGGATGCTCTCCCCATGCCTGAGGCAGAAGGCCGCCCGTACGGCTCAAAGCTCGAAAACCGCAACCACTCCTGTGGCCACGACATGAACATGTCGATAGTTATCGAAACGGCGAAAGTCCTGGCCGCCCATCGCGAGAGCATCGCCGGGCGCGTCGCCTTCGTCTTCCAGCCCGCCGATGAGCCGCAACTAGGCGCGAAAAGGATGATCGACGACGGCTTGCTCGACAAAGTCAAGCCTGATCTCGTTCTGGCCCAACACCCGCTAGCGGACGTCAGGGCCGGCACCGCTGTAGTGCAGCCCGGACCGCTGTGGGCGAGCGGCGACGTCATGAAGCTGACGATCGCCGGCCCGGCGAGCACCCTGCGCGCTCCGCATGAGGGCGTCGACTGCGTGCTCGTCGCTGCGCAAGTGGTGACGGCGCTCTACGCGATGGTACACCGGGAGAGCCCGGTACTGGAGCCGGCGATGTTCAATGTGACGTCGCTTCAGGCAAGCCAGACGCCGCCTACCAGCCAAGCCGAACTCGAAATACGGCTCGCTGTCTTCAACGAGCCGCTGCGTCAGAAGCTGCTCAGGCGCATCGATGAGGTTGTGCGCGGTATCGTCTCTTCCATGGGCGGCGAATGCGCATTCGAAACGGTCCTTTCGATCCCGCCGCTGGTCAACGATCCCACTGTCACTGCCGCCGTCGCTAACGCCACAAAGCAGGTGCTCGGCGAAGGCAGCATCATCCAGGGGTGGCGCAACTACTTCTCCGACGACTTCGCCTTTTTTGCGACGCACGCGCCGGGCTGCTTGTTCATCCTTGGCAGCGCCAACCCGGACAAGGGCATCACCGGCCGCACCCACTCGCCGGAATACGACATCGACGAAGATATGCTGCCAGCCGGTGTGGAGATAATGTCTCTAGCGGCTTTAGAGCTTCTTAGGTAGAATACGTATATGTCATCTTGAGCGCAGCGAAAGATCTAGGTCACAACTAGATCTCCGTGGAGTTCATCCTAAACGAGACGTAGATTCTTCACTTCGTTCAGAGAATGACATTTAGAAGGGCTCAGAATGATGAAACAGGGTGGATACAACGTAGCGGTCGTCGGGGCAACCGGCCTCGTTGGCCGTGTCTTTCTTGACATAATGCAAGAGCGAAACCTACCGGTTAAGTCACTCAGACTGCTTGCCAGCGCTCGTTCCGCCGGGAAACACATCCGAGTCGGTGAAAACGATTTCACGATCGAAGAGGCCACACCAAACTCGTTCACTGGCGCCGACTTTTGCTTCATCTCCGCGACGACTGAAGTCTCGCGGGAGATGGGGCCGGTCGCCGCGCGGGCGGGCGCCATCGTCATCGACGATAGCTCAGCCTTTCGCATGGAGGCTGACGTACCTCTCGTAGTGCCGGAAGTCAACGCGGATGACCTCGCTTCGCACAAGGGCATCATCTCGATCCCGAACTGCTCCACCACCCCGCTGGTGATGGCGCTCACTCCCTTACATAAGGTAAACCCTGTGAAGCGGGTCATCGCCGACACCTATCAGTCGGTGTCCGGCACTGGCACCCGGGCTGTCGATGAGCTGAAAGAGCAAGCGGGGGCGGTGCTAAGAGGGGAAAACGCCGAAGCGGATGTCTATCCCCATCAGATCGCTTTCAATGTGCTTCCGCACATCGACTCTTTCTTGGAAAATGGCTATTCCAAAGAAGAGTGGAAGATGGTGCAGGAGACGCGTAAGATCATGCACGAGCCAGACCTACCGCTATCGGCCACATGTGTGCGCGTGCCCGTGATGGTCAGCCACAGCGAGGCCGTCCACGTTGAGTTAACAGAACCGATGGATGTGAACGAAGCCCGCCGGCTGCTTGCGCAGATGCCCGGCATGTGCGTTCAAGACGAGCCTAACGATGCTGTCTATCCGCTGCCGGTCGAGGCCGCGGGCCGTGACGAGGTATTCGTCGGCCGTTTGCGGCGTGACGCCTCGCATCCGAACAGTCTGGCGATGTGGTTGACGTCCGACAACTTGCGCAAGGGCGCTGCCCTCAACGCCATCCAGATCGCCGAGACTTTGATCGAACGCAACCTAGTCTAGGAGGTGCTCCGATGGCTGAAATAGGCCGCCTCATCACAGCTATGGTAACCCCTTTCGATCGGAAGGGCGGTGTCGACTATGCTCAGGCCCGCCGCCTGGCGCAGGCGCTCCTCGCCTCCGGCAGCGACGGCGTTGCCGTAGCGGCTACGACCGGCGAGGGGCCATCCCTCAGCCACGACGAGAAAGTGCGCCTATTCGAAGAAGTTAAAGACGCTATCGGCAGCAATGGCGTGGCTATTGCGAATGCGGGCACTTACAACACGCGCGAAAGTATCGAACTTGCCAAAGAGGCCGAGAAGATCGGTATGGATGGCTTGCTATTGGTCGTACCGTACTACAACCGGCCGACCCAGGAGGGTATCTACCGTCACTTCGAGGCGATCGCTAGTGTTACAAGCCTCCCGGGTATCATGTATAACGTGCCGACCCGCACCGGCATGAATATGACGGCAGAGACAGTAATCCGCCTCTCGCAGATTCCGAATATCGTCGGCGTAAAAGAGGCGAGTGGCAACATGGAACAGATCGGCCACATCATCGCCGGCGCCAGCGAAGGCTTCCGCGTTTGGAGTGGCAACGACAGCGATACTCTGCCCATCATGTCGATGGGGGGCTACGGCGTGATCTCCGTGGTTTCGCATCTGGCCGGCGTCCAGATGAGGCAGATCGTAGAGAGCTATCTCGCTGGCGACGTGCAGGAGGCAGCTCGCATTCACCAGCAGGTGCTGCCGTTGATGAGCATCCTGATGTCGGCCGCAACGAACCCGATTCCCGTTAGATACGCGCTCAACTTCGTCGGCTTTAGGGCCGGCTCACCGCGCCTGCCCTTGGTCGAGCCCGACGAAGCGGCCGTCCGCAAGATCGAAGCGGTGATCGAATATCAGCAGATCGACCTACCAGTGGCCGTGTAGCGCGGACTGTGGGTCGTCAGTCTTCGTAACGACCGTTCGCGACTAGCTTTCTAAGCGATTCGTTTCGCTCACCCTGAGCTTGTCGAAGGGCGTAGATAAGGAGTTAACGTATGGCGACCTATCACAAAAAGATAACTCCCGAACAAGCGGCTCTCATGGTCGAATCCCCCGTATTTTTCGTCGCGAGCGTTGCCTCGGACTTGAGCCTTGGGCCAGATGGACAAGGGCCGGTTAACCTGTCTCCCAAGGGTGGCTCGTCCCTCCATGTGATCGATGAGCAACGCGTGGCGTATCTGGATTACGTCGGCAGCGGCAACGAGACGGGGCGCCACGCTGCCCTGGGTGGACCGATCACGATAATGGTGATGTCGATGGGATCTAAGGATGCCGCCGTTGTCCGCCTGTATGGCCGGGCTACCGTAACACCTTTGGCAGAGTCTCCACTGGCGGCAAGATTGCGCTCGATTCCAGCCGCCCATCTTGAACTGCCTGAACGCCAAGTCGTCGACGTAGCCATCGAGAGCACGGTCACGAGCTGTGGTTATGGCGTCCCCGTCTTTGAGTTTGCGTCCCAGCGAGTACGTTCTCAGCGTGGCCGGAAGTTCAAACAGCCTGCTTAATACCTAGGGAGTCCAGAGTCTTCAATACGACCTGTAAGGGAAAGCCACTTAACTTTCATTTGCGAGGTCGCAATAGTTGACCTGGCAATCTCATAACACCACGTGGTATGCCTTCTAGGATAGAGCATACTTACGAACATTGCCCTCGAGAGGTACATCCTGAGCTTGCCGAAGGGCTCGGGGTGAGCGAAATTCACTGCTTCACGTATGGGTGGACGGCCGTGCGCCCCTACATAGTTCTTGCAACGACCAAACTTGACATCGCCCAAGCGCCGCACTATTCTTGGTAAGTCTTAAGAAAGTCGCGAACGGCAGTATTGGAGATCGGGGGAAGCGAAATGGTTACTGAAAGCGAGTTTACCCGCAAGGCAGCGACTTATCTGATCGGTAACGCAGAGAGGCTCGCCAACGCCCACAGCGACCAGCAGACCAAGCAGAAGCTGGTGGAAGAACTTGCTCAGGCCTTAACCGAGGCGTACCAGGAAGGCTTCGAGGCAGGCCTGCGTCAGCGTCGCATAATCGATGAGTTCTTCGCTCCTAAGTGGCCGCAGTAATCCCACGACGCAAAGCCCAAATTTTAATGCGGCAGCGGGTTAGTATTTCCTTCTCGACCGTTCTTCCAGTTCTAACGAAAATCTTGCAGATCGACGAGTTCCGCCGACCACGGGCAGTAGTAGCCGACCGTGTCCACCCAGTAGTCTAGCGTCTCCTCTACGTACGATGGCGTCCCATCACACAGTTCGATAGCCACCTCGCCCATCTCTATTTGTTCCGGGTCTAAGTGCCAGCTCCACGGTCCGTTATGCCCTGCCTCACCTGAGCCTCGCAGAATGCGTCCGTTCGGGATATTGGCGGAGCTTGCTCCCGTCCAGAGGTCGAAGAGCTGCTGGATCGTCGTTTCGTTGGTAACCCAGACACTGAACGTATCGTCCACGACTTCGAAAGTTGCGAGCACGCCGCCTTCCAAGCCGGTCGGTTGCCAGCCGATGAGGTTCCAACCGGCGATCAACTCCATCGCGTTATTAGGCCAATTCACTGCACAATCGTTGCTGACATGGATGAAGTAGCCGCGTCCAACTTCGAACTCAAGTAGCGTCTGAAGCGGCAGAGGAGCTTCGGGCGCGAAGCTCGACCACTCTTTCGTCTGGTTGTCGAAGCCCCAAACAACGTCCGTCGACGACAAACACGCGCCGATCTGGTCCTCGATAGGTACGTGATCAGGCGGCAGTTGGGCCTCTACGTCCCGAACTGGCCCGGCAAGACAGACCAACGTCAACGTTACGAAGACTTTTATCACATTGTTTAGCATAACGTCAGCCGTTAGTGAGCTAAGCTAGTCGTAAAAGCTGCGAGATCGGCCGCGAAGCGAGCCGGGTCTTCCCAGTATAGCGTATGGCCTGCGCCGGGATAGATGATGAGTTCAGAGCGCGGGATCGCCGCGGCGAACGCGTCCTGCTGGCTTCTTGGGAGGATGGGATCTCTATCGCCCCATATGATTAGCGTTCGCGCCTGGATCCGGCCCAACTCGTCCGAAAAGTCTGCCTCCAAGAGTGGCTCTAGAACGGCTCTCCAGACTCGCGCTGGCATCCTCAAACTCTCCTGCATCATTACCTCGAGAAACACCTCGGGGACTGGTTGCACTAGCGTGCTCCTCTGGAAGTCTCGCACGAAGTTCGGGTCAATCGAGTCGGAAAGCCGCGAGACGACCTCCCAGAATTCACGCACACCTCGATTGCCGCGTAGCGTGGCCGGTGAGCCTGCGAATACAAGCCCCAAAGTACGCTCTGGGTGGTCGATCGCAAAGCGCTGAGCCGTGATGCCGCCTGAGGAAGCGCCCACGATAACAGCGGCATCGAGATGGAGGGCGTCCATGAACGCTTCGAGATCTGAGGCAAAATGATAAGGCTGGTAGCCTTCTGCGGGGCAATCGGCATCGCCATGACCCCTTTGGGACAGCGCGAATACATGTGTAGAGTCTGGCAAATAGGGCAGCACACGCTCGAAAGAACGCCAAGAGTCCGCGTAGCCGTGTAGAAGTAGGACAGGAACAGCTGAGGTGTTTCCCTGCTCGACGTACGGCAACTTAACTCCGGTGGAAAGCTCAATAAATTTGATGACGGGTGCCATGCCAGTAATCACCATAACCCAGAGCGAGTGCTGAGCGCTTAATTCTAAAAGAACGGCCGCGGCGGAGGTGGCGCGATCTGGTCGAGCGTCGCTAATTGTTCGGCGTCGAGCTTGCTCTCCGCCGCCGGTATTGCCGCCTCGAGTTCAGCGATGTCCTCCGCGCCGATTATGGCGCAGGCCACGGTTGGGCGCGAGAGCAGCCAGGCGAGCCCAGCCTCCACGTATGGTACACCCCACTGCTCGCAACATTCGTCGAAACGCTCGGCGATTAGTGTATCGGTCTCGCTGAAGGCAGGCCCCTCCCATCGCTGGATGCGCCGCCGTCCGATGTACTCTCTCGACCGTATCTCTGGTCCGGCGAAAAGTCCTCCCGCGATGGGGCTCCACGCGGTAATGCTGAGCCCGTACTGCTGGCAGGCGGGTAATATCTCGTGCTCGATCCCGCGATCCAGGAGGTTGTAGCGCATCTCCATGCAGACAGGCGGGTTCAACGCCAAGCGGTCGGATACCCACAGCGCCTCCATCATCTTCCAGGCCGGAAAGTTGGATAGCGCGATGTACCGTACCTTGCCTTGGCGCACCAGATCTTCGAAGGTGCGCATCGTCTGATCGAGCGGCGTGGTCGGGTCTACGTGGTGCATGTAGTAGATGTCGATGTAGTCCGTCTGAAGCCGACGTAACGTCTGCTCTACCTGCTCCATGATGTGTTTACGCGTCAGGCCGCCGCCGGCTGGGCCGCCGTCATTCGGACCTTCACCGACCTTCTCCTGCACCTTCGAGGCGATTATCACGTCGTGACGATGGCCGCCGCGCAACGCATCGCCGACTAATTCTTCGGCCGACTTCCGCTGTTCGGCCTTCGGTACGCCTTCACGGTCGAAGCGAGTCTGGTTGCCGTACGAGTTTGCCGTATCGATGAAGTTGATGCCGAGATCTAGCGCTCTCTGCACAAGCTTCGTAGCGTCCGCTTCAACCGGCGCTATACCGAAGCGGGCCGTCCCAAGGCAGATCGTAGAGATACGTAAGCCGCTGAGGCCGAGCAATCTATATTCCATCGCAGTTTATATACAGCCCGCGTAACTCGATGTCAACCTTGGCTCCTTACACAAATGTCATTGCGAAGCGCTTTTGCGCTGTCAAAGACTCGACTCTGGCGAGAAGCAATCTTTGCGTTCTATGACGAGTGCACATGGCTGCTAGTTGGCTTTGTCGTCGTTTATTGAGAGACGCCACGGTCACCTGCGGCGACTCCGCACGCAGTCAACACCCTCGTTACTTGAAATGTGACTGAAATCCTGTTGGTATAGTTCGTTATGCTTTTACATTTTAAGGACTGCTATTCTACTTAAAGACCTGCGGATGGTTCAAGGAGGAAAAGAAAAGAAATGTACATCGGACTAGGGACTCTGCTCTTAATCATCGTTATTGTTTTGTTGTTGGTTTGGTTGTTGTAAAGGCTTAGCCTGCGAGAAGGTTAAAGGAGGTTAAGATAATGGGTATTGGACTCGGCACGTTACTCCTTATTGTCATCGTTGTCTTGCTATTAGTCTGGCTGTTGTGATCCTTGTTAACGATAGAGCATTATCCCGCAGACAATTGCCTGCGGGATAAAATTTGTAGGAGGCCCGTCATGACTTCCAAGAACTACGTCAAGGTTGGCTTATGGGTTTACACTAGCGACGGCGAGAAGATAGGCGACGTGGCAGAAGTGAGCGATGGTAAGTTTAGAGTAGACGCATCTATGCAGCCCGATTATTGGCTTAACGCCAATGACATTGCGACTTTAGGTGCTGAGCGCGTCGTAGTTGCGTTCCCCAAGGAGGCACTTATGCAGCATTTAGTGGAAGAAGTGCAATTTACCTAAATTGTCATAGTATTTAGTCGCGGTAGTCGTTTGACCACGGCTGGTTTTGGGAGGCCTGTGGCGCGGGGCTTGCTTCTCCCCACGCGTTGCCATACGAATTCCCCATTTCAGCATGTCCGCTCTCAGCTACCTCATCGACGGAGTCGTTTAGCGCGACCAGAGGCTGGTAAGTTACGCTAAAAAGCACCTCTTGGCAACTGAAGACTTTGATCTGATCTCTCGGAATATTGGATAGTATAAGCCGTTCGATCTGACGCTCTGCTTCATCGCGGCTATCGAGGACGTTCACCTCACCCTGGTCTCTGTCATCCGGAGGAACAACGAGCACGATGATTTTGTTCGCCATTTTACTTTTAGTCCCTTCTTTGAGCCAATTTTGATTTGTCCTTATCATATCGACGGCAGAACATTGTGATTGTTACATTGAGGCACATAGCATGTCCTAGTTTGCTATCTGTAAGTAAATCGAAACACCAATCCGTGCCTTTTACCAAATTGCAATATGGGCTTGCACATACTTATGGCATGGGTACAGCCGCAGTCCTTGTCCCAGAGAAACCAACAATTCCGAACCTTAAGCTGCCGCGGCCAGTTGCAACGAGTGCGACCTCTGTTGAAAGCGCTGAATCGATGACCTTATGCCGTTTGTCCTGGACGAAACCGACCCCACTTGGTGTGGCAGACCTTGCTACCCACCATTTGCCGTTGGAAGAGAGGCATCGCACGGCTTCGACATTCAAAAGAAAGAGGATGGAGCTATAAAAGTAATGCTCCACCCTGAATCAATCGGAATCACGTCTGAGCATGTCATTCTGAGCGACGTAGAGCGGAGAATCCGCATCTTTAAATGTTCAGATTCTTCACTTCGTCAGAAGGACATGAAGCGAAGGCTCAAAGAAGCCGATCGTAGCTGTTCTTCGACCTGCTCGACGTAGGATTCGAGGCCGGAATGCCCCTCTCGCGGCTGCATACTGACCGTGTAGCCGTGGCCGTGGCCCGCTGTGACAACGAAGCTTGGAGCGCGGCCTGTTCCCTGTTGCCGCCCGATATCCCCGGCGAAGCCTGTCTTAACTGCGGAGATGTGGGTAACGGCTACGTGATAGTTGTCGCCGGCGAAATTATCTGCGGCGAACTTCCAGTTGGTCGGCATGATCCAC